>JAEOTV010000270.1 GCA_016839635.1 Promethearchaeota archaeon
ATTGCAGGAGTTCGTCATAAATTGGGTGAATATTACACTCCTGAAGTTTTATGCAATAAAATGGTAGAAAAATGCTATAAATTAGGAGAAAGAGTTCTAGATTCCTCTTGTGGTTCAGGAACGTTCCTAGTGGAGTGCTGTAAAAAGATTGATTCAGATTTTGCATTAAGACCTGATGAAGAACCTCCAAAGGAATGGTTTAAGGCAGTTAATAATTTATTTGGATTTGATATAAATCCTATAGCTGTTTTAACATCAAAAGCAAATTTGATATTATATTTTAAGTCAAGGAAAGAGTGGTTAGAAAAAATATCTATCAATATTTATCTATGTAATTCCATTGAGCCAATGGAATTATCTATTGAAGGAGATGTGAGATTAGGTGCATACTATAATTTTTGTGTAGACTTAATCGATAATGAAAAAACTTTAAGAATTCCTGCGGAAGCTCTTCAACGACAGTACTTAGAATCTTTTTCAAAATTAATAAAGTCATTCTATAATGTATGGGAAGCATTTAGTACTTTTGATGAGGCTTGGGAAGCAGTATTAAATGCTCTTCCTAGCGACATCCTTAATAATTTTTTACAAGTACAAGCAAAAGGTTCACTTTTAAGCTTAGGGGATATTCTAAAAGAATTTTTTCATGAATTATATCAATTAAAACTTCAAGATAAGGATCATATTTGGTTGTTTCTTTTAAATAATTTAGTGGGTATTAGAACCATTCTTCTTAGTAGAAAAATGGATTTAATTATTACTAATCCACCATGGATTACATATAAGGATGCTGATGAAAGATTAAAATTGAATATGAAAAAAATTTCAGATCAATTTGATATTAATCCAGGTGCGAAAAATGTTACTAATATTGAAGAAGCAGTAATATTCCTTTATAAGATTCCTGACCTATATTTACGTGTTAATGGAAAAGTTGGATTTGTAATGCCTCGATCAGTTTTAGTTTCGTCTCAAAATGAAAAAGCACGAAGATTCGAAGTTTTTTGCGAAATAGAATTTTTTGAATTCGATGATTTAGTGTTTAATATTGATTGTTGTTGCGTGTTCGCTAAATATATTGGCAATGATGCTGGAATAGATGATGTACTAACCAAATACCCCATTTCTTGTTATTTCCTTGATCATGAAACAACTGAATTATTAGATGAATATAAATTGGTTCCTTTTGCATATTTTCAACCCACTAGAGATTCAAAATATATTGTAAAAAAATTAATTAGACCTGAAGAAAAGGAGAAATTATTACCTATTCATTTGTCAGATTATATTAGCGATTTTATACAGGGAGCAGACCTTATTCCAAAATCACTTTTAATATGCGAATTGGACAATGTAATCCATGAGGGAAAATTATCAATTATTAGACCGTGGATATCTCCATTAGCTAAGGGGATTTGGAAAAATGCTTTTTATAAGAGTGTAAGGGTAGAAACTGAAAGTATCTTTAAAACTACATTATCTCGTGGCTTGTATCCTTTTTATATTGAATTATATGAAACTTTTCTTCCTTTAGATGAAAAATTAGAATATGAAACTGAAAAATTAGGGCCATTTAGTAGGAACCATTGGAATAATATTTCAAATATCTATGAACGTGAAAATAAAAAAGATCTATTTGAAGTGGGAATTAATTATAGAAATAAATTATGTGTAAATAATCGAGTAAAGCCTTCTCAAAGAATGCACTTGAAAGTAGTCTTTCCTAATGCAAAAAGCCTCATGGCTGCAGTAATTACTGATCCCAAAAGTCGAATATTTGTGGATTCAACTTTATATTATTACGGGACTGAAGATGAACACGAGGCATATTATCTAAGTGGAATGTTAAATATAAGAAAGTTGTCCGAAACTGTAAAAGCAATTGCAGATACTCGCCATCACCATAAACGCCCCTTATATTTTTCCATCTCTCGATTTACGGGGAATAAAGAACAATTGATTATTGCCCAATTATCCAGAGAATGTGAAAAAATTGTAAAAAATTATGTTATATCAACTGAAAAACTTAATTTAAACACAATTTATGATTTGATAGAAGAAAAATTATCTCAAATTGAACAATTGGGACTAAAGTATTTAAATTCTGCTGAAAATCAAGAAATATTAAAAGAATATGAATTTGCGAATTGAAAATATTTTATAACACAATCAAAAATTTGAATTGATCTCTAATTTTACTTTGGAATTATTAATTATTCCAGTATTCAAAAACTTAATCTTCTGTTTTATTACATTCTTCATATTCATAAAATCAGTATTGTCACTCCTTGATTTTTTACCTAATTTTTTTACCTTATTGAAATTATAATCCGCATTCAATTCAATTTCTTCATTCTTTAATATTAAAATATATTCCTTAGCAAGTAATATCAACCTATTAAAATTTTTTAAATGAAAATTTAGCTGCGTATTGTAGTGATCATAAGTGATTCGATACGTATTCACATCAATTTTCTTCCTTTTAAACGCCTTATTTAACTCCGAGATATAGCCTCTAAGATTATTGACTTGCTCTCTAATTTTAAATATATTAAAAAAATCCAAAATTTGTGAATAAATCTGTTCTTTTTTCTGGACTATTTCTTTCACTAACACTTTTAAGGCTTTAAAACGTTGTATATTTTGATTTGTGGTATTTTTCTTTAGTTCCTTTTCTAATTGTTTTAGTTTTCTTTTTATTTTTTCTGTTTTTTCTTGCAGTTTGTAAGCCTCAAATAGTAAGTCTAATTGTTCCCAGTATGTTTCTTCTGAAAGCACCTTAATTTTTTCTGAATTTGTAATTTCTGTCATTTAATTACCATTTTTTAATTTTTTATGTTATTCCTTTTATTATTTTCAGACTTATTTAAATAAAAAAATTGAAAAATATCTAATCATCATCCTCCATAAGTATTTCTCCAACCACATCCGATACGTCTTTATTATTTTTAATTGTTACTTCTACCTTTTGAGGTTTCTTCCTTCTTTTTCGCCTTATTAACCATTTAAATCCCTTATACGTGGCGAATACCGATCCTCCACAGATAGCACACACAATTATAGCATTAACAACCGGTTGTGCGAAATTTGGAGTATTCAAACCATTACCTCCTTGGGGATTTATTATGTGCTCATAAATCATTTCCTCATCAGGATGATACCCATCAATTAACATGAATTTAATGGTATACTCAGCATCATCCTTAGGATTATATGAGATAGAGAATGTAGAATAGTCGAAAAAATCCTCTTTATCTAATTTTAGAGACTCTATACATATGTCATTTCTGTAAACTTTAGCATAGATTTCTGAATCTCTCGCGGGATTAAATCCTGATGTAAATTCGTAGGATACATTTACTTCATAAAATATTTCATCAGAAATATCTATGATTTTCTGGCTAATATAAAGTTTAAAGTATGTATCAAATGTAATGGGAAGTTCTCCTAGTAATAGATTGTTTTCATATATTTTAAGGATGCCTTCTACTTCAGGATAACATTCTGGGCTCTCAGGCACCTTAAACATAGCTTGGTATACCGTATTAGAGGTTCTCTCTAATGTAATTCTACCTAATTGCTCACTATCAAAAACAACTAAGGTATTTTCGTCAAATTCATTAAAAGCTATATTGCAAAAAGTTGTATTCATTGAACTAATACTGCCTAAGAAAATTTCATTGTCAAAACTGCAATCTATTTTTAACTCATCTATTTTTGCCATTTCGGCAACCCAATAAAATGCAGTTTGGTAGAGTTTATTGGAATTTAGATCAAGAAAGTATTCATTTAAATCCGGGAGATAAAGATTTTCTATGAGAATGCTAGTTAAATTATACTCCAAATCTATTTGTAAATCCAAAAACTGAGAAATTTTAAATTGATAATAGATATTTTTCAAGCTCGAATAATCTATATTTTGAACTAAAAAATTCCTGATCTTTTGGTTGTTTAAGTCATAGTAATCAATTGCTTCGAGTATATAAATCATATAGTAAGTGTTTTCCAATATATCCTCAACTTTCGATGAATAGTTAGGTTTAAAGTAAATGAACGAATCATTTTCGAAGTAATTTACCTTTAAATAATCATATAAAGCTGCCTTATCAAAAGCTAGTTCATTTACGCTCCCTAAATTAAGAAAATCAGCAAGTAACTCTAAAGTCTTGATGGCATAATAGCTATGTTCAAGATATATAAATTTCCATTCTAGTTCAGGTTTATCATAATCATATCCTATTGACGGTAAGAATGCTCCATAACAATCATATCCAGAATATAAAAACTGCGAACCAATAATTTCATTCACTAAATCAATTAAAGAATGCTTTACCCCAAAATCATCTAACTTATACATTTTGAACAAGCTATCAAGAGCAAAATAGCCATGCTTATGGCCTACAAAATAATTTCTCTCTTCAAGTGAATTATTTTTCCCACAGCAATAATATTCTATTGGAAACGTTCTAAATACCACACCATATTGATAAGTATTAGTAGAACCATGAAACTCATGATACCCTGCAAAATCATAGTAAAAGTAGCAACGTTCAATGATATTATATAGCTGTAGAATGTCCAAATCACTTATCCTATCATATAAATGGAAAGAATTCACGATAGTATGGATTAGCTCTAAAGACATGTAATCATTCGAGACTAATGAAAATCCTTGATATGATTTATACCATAATATACTATTGGCAATTTCATTCTTTTCTTGCTCGGATAATAATGAAAGTACTCCCGAGTCCTTTAGGCTTCTTATTATTTGAAAATTATCAATTAGCTCATGATAATTCTGCGACGTGCTCCTATCCCAATTACCTAATTCATTGCGATTATTCAATATAAAACCAATTACATCATTTCGACTCATATTTGTGAACCCTGTTAAATCGGATAAATCAAGTCCCACAACAGCTCCAAGAATATTAAATTCATCAATATCATGGGGGCGTACCTTAAATGAATGCTCGGTACTATTATAGAGAAAGTTAAGGAAATGATGAAAATGATCAATTCTTATTGTATCTTCTAAATTAAATACTTTTAAGGTTTTGAGAGCATAATAGGATGAGA
>JAEOTV010000082.1 GCA_016839635.1 Promethearchaeota archaeon
ATCTTTGCAAATAATATTATTGTGTTATTTATCGCGAGAGTAGTAGATGGGATATTTAGTGGGCAATTTCCAATATCCAAGGCAATAATCGGTGATGTTGTACCTCCAAAAGAACGTGGAAAACAAATGACTAATATAGGAATTGCATTTACTCTTGCTTTCTTAATTGGTCCTGCAATTGGCGGATTTTTATCACCATTTGGAATAGCGGGCCCAGGGATTATAGCAAGTATATTAGCTGGATTTACGTTAATCTTTACGGCAATCTATCTGAAAGAAACACTTCCTACTAAAGTAGGTATTCAGGAATGGGCTAAACCAGACCTCTATTCTCAAATTGGTCAAAGCATTCCTACAGTCTCTGAGGAATTAAAAAAGAAAAAAACTCCGATCTGGAGGAATAAAAGAACCTTAACACTCTTAATCCAATATAGTTTCATCGTAGTAGCTGCAGGGATTTTTCAAACTACTTTTAGTTTATTTGGAGGACTTCGTTTGGGATTAAATGCTCAAACAATTGGAATTCTTCTTTCTCTAATGGGTGTATTCCAAGTAATTTTCCGAACATTTTTCTTTAATAAAATGCGAAAAGGAATTGGAGACCCTAAAACTGCTATGCTAGGCTTAGGTAGCTACATTATATCTTATTTCTTGCTAGCTTTTGTTTCCGAGACTTGGCTCTTAGTTCTAGTTTTATTCTATATAAGCTTTTCTGGAGCTACTTCAAGAGGAATAACAATAGGTTTTACAAGTCGTTCAGTTGATTATCTAAATCAAGGAAAGATCATGGGTATAACTTCTTCTATCGATAATCTCTCTCAAATTCTTGGCCCCATAATCGGGGGATTTCTACTTTCATTGACAGGTAATATTCCATTCGCCCTTATGCTAAGTGGTTTAAGCCTTTTACCGTTTATAATAAGTTTCCAAGTATTAAAATTTGGTTATGACAATAGAGAAAAGGATAAAATTACTGGGATTCCTCAAATATTAATAAAAACTCAGCCTCAATAATGAAATTTTTTTATTAATTAAGCGATAATGCAATGAGATAATCCGATAGGTATAGAAATATATAATGGATGAATACCTAATTACTCTGCCTGAACTTGAGCCATATTCTAATAATTTTCTTGAAAAGTAGATAAAAATTTTATAATGTGTTCTAAAATCGCTTCACACATTAACTCTGGGGTGTTCAATTAAGTTAAACAAATCTCGTGCGAGTTTTTTCATAATTGGAACGTGTCCTTCCATTAGAATACGATCATCAATGATGATTGCTGGCGGGATTAACTCGCCATATTTTTTTGTATTATCATTCGAGAAAACATCTTCATAGCTCACTTCGATTTTTTCTTTAAATTCTGGTATCGATGTAAATATTCGCTCAATGATGTTCATTGTCTTGCAGCATTTAGCACAATAGTTTTCTTCTTCGTTTTTTAACAAAACATGCATTATAAGCTTAGATATTATATATCACTATTTTCACATTTATTCATTTAAACTTAAGATATGGAATCTTTTCATTAATATATGATTTTTGAAAAAAGGCTCTTGCATTTATCTTGCTAGTAGCATTTCTAGAATAATTAAACTGGAGAATCTCAATTTCAAAAAGGCTAATCTGGTAATTTAACTTTCAGATCTCACCTAAATTGAGTTCAATTTTATATTCAAAAAAAAAATTAAAAATTGTGTAGAACGATGTTTGACTTAATACCTTGAAATATAATGACCTATAATCTATAGTAAGTTTAAAAGAAAAAAATCGTTTAAAAATCATAAATTGTAACATCTAAATCAAGCGAGATTAACATGAATAATGAAAAATTACCACGCCTTGGATCAGTAATGTTTAATTTTCATTATCAAGATGAGGCATTAAAGAAAAAAACTCTAAATAAATGGAAAAAATTAAATAAGTACTTAATAGTTCCATTGTATAGGACAAGAATATTACCTCTATTTGGGTTTGGAAAAATTTTTCTAATTTTAAAAACTAAAGGATGGAAAACGGGAAAAATGAGGAGAACTCCATTAGAATATAGACGATATGAGGGGACCATTGTTATCTTTGCTGCAAGAGGGGAAAATGCGTCCTGGGTTAAAAATATGCGGTCTAATCCAGATGATGTGTCTGTAATGTATGGATTTCATCATTTCAAACCTCGTGTAGATTATATTTCAGATATAAATCAAAAACTTATAATTATGAAATGGTATGTAATGAATTTCGGTAAAGCAGCAAAAATGTTATTTGGCTGGGATCCTAAAAATGATGATTCAAATACTACTGATTTCTCAAACTTAACAAATTTGTTAACTATAGTTTTACTTCATAAAGACGAAAATTAACTCATTTATTAAATGCAAATTATAAAACTGAGAAATGCAAAATAATGTATCTAAAATGATCTGAAATACTAAAGTATAGAATAAAAATAATTAAAATTAAAAAAAAATCATAAAATTTGTAAAATTTATTGACTCTTAGAGATAGATTCTCTTACAGAGATAGGTTTCTCAAACATAAGCTCATATATCTGATTTGCTCTTTGCATGATTTCTTCTCTTACAAGAGTTTTATCTTTCTTAGAATTTTGGTATCTCTTAATTGCAATCTCTCTCCATTTCTTTTTCCAAGATGGGAAGCCCGTTTTAACAAAGCGTTCACGATTTGGAAAATCTCGGCATACCCAATTGAATAAAATAAAATATCTTTGTATGCCCGATTCCTTGGTAAGATTACTTGATTTAACTCCTAGTTTTCGAAGGTGTTGAATATATCTACCTTCCACGGCATCTTGGAGCTTTCCTTCAATAATAGCAGGTTCGTAGTAAATATTATTCTCATTAAAATATTCTCTAACAAGATCGAAACAACTACCTCTGCATAAAAGGATTCTATCTCCCTTACCGTGTTTAAGTTTTTTAAGAGTTTTAATTACAACTTTTACTATATGTTTACTCGGAAGATCATCATCCTTATTATCCTCATTATAGAGCCCTACGGGAACTGATTGGAATATTATATTTCCGGTTTCAGTGTCTCGAAAGCCAATGAAGGTATCTCCGACAAGATCTCCAGTCCCAGCATCGTCAATTTCTATTGTTCTTCCCTTCCACTCGCTGGGATTTTTAGTGGATTGGCACGACTCATCGTCGTTTTTTTCCATTTTTGTCTTCATTAATAATTTAAATAATTGAGGTCATAAATATATTTGGTTTTCTTTTTATAACTGTTTATATTTATCATGTATTAAACCTAAGACCCAAAATCTCTCTAAATGTCACATAATATCAATGAAATAAAATCAGAAATTTTCAAAAATCCATTTTAATTTACATTGACGGGAACAAAAAAATCGTTTTACTGGTTTTTGAGTTATATTAATATGGTGATATTCCTTATTCCACTTAGTACTCCCGATGCTCTTACCACAAGCTTCGCAATTAGGCATTGTTGGTTCCTCTACTACTTTAAATTCTTTAAATTTTTCCATCGCATGTGACGTTGCGTTTAATTCTTCTTTGTTGCTCATAAAATAATAATCTCTCATATAAAGAGTATGTTATTTGTAATGATCTAAGCCTTTTATAAATATGTTAAAAAAATTGCCTTATTTTTAAAACCATAAAAATTTAAGATAATCCTTTTAATTCTGCAAGGAAAATAGATAATCAATTGCTTAAAAACCTTTATTGAATTAGAATGAGCGCTTAATTGCTTTAAAAAAAACTCTTTTCCCTATAAATCGTATGTAAAAATTATATAAATAAAATAGAATGTCTTCTCTTATTGTTTATAATCCTTCTTTTTAGCATTATGAACAGTATCTAGAGCACCACATATCTCGCAATATTTATTTAAAGTATGGGCAAACTCCCCACAAGCAGAACATACGAATTTGTATGTATCTCTATATAATTTATTATACATTTCTATAAAATTCCTCTTCAATCTATATAAAAGATATAAAGTTATTAAACATTATGATAAGATTGTAATTTTTTTTTATCTTATTTAACAAAAAAAAAAGCTCTTAATATTTCTAAAGGATTTTTCCAATAAGAATAAATATTTCGCTTAAAAATAAATGGAGCTCTTAAAAAGATTAAAGAAGTAAATAGATGCAATACTTACAGTGAAAAATTGGCAACTCTAATGAGAAATAATAAAATCGAACATTTAATGAATATTTAATCCTTTTACTTCATGGGAAAAATAACATTTTTATCCAAGTCAGTTGACGAGATAAAGCAGATAATATCTGGTAAAAAAAATGTCTATTTCTCTTTTTTTAAAATTTTTAATATATCATCCGAAGCACGCTCACATTCAAGAAAAACTAACCCCAATTTCGCGTTTTCTGTTGTTGACACTGCCAATACCGCTTGCTCAGCATCAAAAATTAATAAATACCCATCAATTCCTTTGATAAATATCTGTTTGAATACCCCTATTTCCATATCTACAACAGACCTTTCAGATAAGGAGAGTAAAGTAGCAACCATAGCAGCAATCCTCGTTTCATTATATCCTCGGGGTAATATTGAAAGAATTGGAAGTCCTTCCATTGTTGTGATTATCGCAAGTGTTATATCTCGATTATTTGCTAATATTCTTTTTAAAATAGCTTCCAACTCTGCTATGGTATCATTTTCTCTAGATTCTATCATCAACAATAATTGTTGTTTTTTCTTAAATTTAAAATTTCAAGTTTAATGATTAATAATATTCCTAATTTTGTCTTAAAAATTATAAATTTTTCAAAAATCTTAATTTAAATTATATAATAATAAAAAAAAAGTGAGTTTTAACTACTAGAACCA
>JAEOTV010000083.1 GCA_016839635.1 Promethearchaeota archaeon
AACCATACTATATATTATTTTATTTGCTAGTTTAATTGTATTATCTCTAGGTTTGCTTATTTATGTTTATTTTTTTGACCAAACTTTTCTCTATAGAATTGTTGTTGAATGGTTTGTAAATCCTGTTCATTTCCTAGGGTTTTTTGGAATAATATTATTTATTATAATAATGGGAATGCAAGGGCTCATTGTACCTCTGCCCTCGGAAATTGTTTTATTAGCAACTGGAATGATATGGGGTCTTGTTTTAGGGGGCTTTATGGGAGTTATTGGCTCAATGGCAGCAGCACTATTATGTTATTTTATTAGTAAACGAGGAGGACGACCTTTAGCTGAAAAATTTGTAGGGGAAAAAGCAATCAATTTAGCGGATGACTTCATCCATAAATACGGAATATGGGCGATACTAATTGCTCGCTTTCTGCCATTCATAGCTTTTGATCCTATAAGTTATGCTTCAGGGTTAGTTGATATGGATGTAAAAAAATATACGTTAGGTACATTGATAGGATCATTTCCAAGAGCATTTTTCTTTTCTTGGTTAGGCGCTTCTTTAGGTATTGATCCTCCAATTGTTTTTGCTACTTTGCCAATTGATGTAATTAATGCTCAATCTGAATTCTTTAATAATATTTTATTGATAATTTTAGCAGTATTAGTCGTTATGTTTTTGGCATATTATCTATTAGCTAAACGTCATGAAAAAAAGAGATCTGGGATTAAACCTGAATAAGCAATTATAAACTCTTTTTTATTTCTAAAGAAGTATTATTGTGATATTATTCTTTTTTTTTACAGATCCTAATATAATGTACTTTATGAATGAAAAAGAAAATGACTTAAGTAAAATCAACTTCAAGGAAGATAATGAATTAGATTTACCAGAATTTTATAATACTCTTAGTAGTGCGATAGATAATCATAATATGCAATCTGTTTACGAACTTTCCAAAATTTTCACTAGATATCACTTTAAAAAGTCGGATAGTTAAGGTATTTTTCAATTCATCCTGAAGTAGTTACATTTTCTATTCTATAAGGAGAGGTGGAAGGGTGAATAATCCACCCATAAATTAAATTCTATACTTTATTATTTCAAATTATTTTTTTTGTACACAAAAGTATTTTGTTCGTCCTATTGTTATAAAAATTTTTCGATTCGAGTAATTTTAAATATACAAAAACTATGTTTAATTTGATAATATCAAATTTGAGGTATTTGGTATAAAAATATTAGGAGGATAATCATGACTGTTAGTGGAGAATATGAAAAAGTTATTGAAGAAAGCCTACGAGACGACCTTAGTTGGCTCGAAAGGGAATTCGAATTATTATTTCGATATAAAAAAATAAAAACTAAAGATGATATTACAATGGGGAATCAGATTTTAGACCAGTTTGTTGATAACATCAAAAACAATGACAGTGAAGAAGTCCTCAATTTATTAGCAATAACCTTAAACAAGATTGAACAAAGTTACCCTGAATTTTTTTAGCGATTCTAAAATTTTCAGGATTCTCCATTTCTTTAATTATCAATATATCAATTAATTCAACTTTTTCTTCAATAAATCTGTTTTGAACTTTTTATAATCATGAAATATCATTAATTATCCCCTTTCTTAAAATCGTAAATTATTATAAGAACAAAACCCATTAATAAAAAAGAGAAATATAATTAACAAACAAATGTAACTAACAATTAATATAAATTATATTTATAGAGATCCATAAAAAAATGGAACGTATTATTTTAAGTCATTGGAATACTCAAACAGGACCTGAACCTATTATACAATATCCCCCGGAAAAGAATTTTCCACCAAAAGAGCTTTTTTTAAAAATCTGGGCTAAACATGAATTAAATAAAGAAAATTCTGTAATTGAATTTATTCCTGAGGATGAGGAGAACAAATATGTCTCAATTATCCAAAAATTTGAGGGAGAAATTTATTTTCTTATTTTAGTTTATAAACAAAAAGAAAATCTTGAAGAAATAATTAGAGAATCTCCTGAAATCTTAGCTCTTATAAGTAAAAATTTAGTAGAATTAATTAATACAAATAAAATTACTCGAACAATCTCCGAAGCATTTAATACAATAAGAAATTATTCTAAATTGGGCGAAGAGGAAAATTTAATAAACTTTTTTCAAGATAGAATAAAGTATACAATATTAGAAATTCTTAGAAAAGGTGTCATATCTAAACTTGAACTCATCAACATTCTAAGGCATGATTATGGTTTCTCGACAGTTAATATCGATCTAATATTAATTTCTTTTTTTCATGAAAATTTAATAATAAAAAATAATGTACCAGGAAGTAAAGAATGTTATTTCTTAGTAAAAGATCTTTCTTGTACTCGAATTCCTCCAAAAAATATACCATCAGAACAATTAGAAGTAAAAGATTTAAATAAATTTAAAAATTCATTAAAAAAATATTACTTTGATTATTATAATCTGTCAGATTTCGAAAATAAGACTATAATTCAGACAGTTCTATTTGATAAAGATGTATTTTCTCTCATAAAGATACTAAGAGAAAAAAGATTGACAGTAAATGAATGCTTAAATATTTTAAACAATAAAGAAGAACTTTTTAATGAGCTTCTAGACAAGAAATTTATTTATGAAACCAAAGGGTTTGTATATCTTTTTTCCGATGTACGATTTATTAAATTTAGGCCATATTATCTTATGGAAAAACTAAGCGATAGATACCAGAATAAAGAAATATCTTTAAATGAATATATGGCGCATCTAAAGCTCTTAACCAAACAGATGAAAGAACCCATCTCTTTAGATTATGAAATTGTATAATAGATATTTATTTTTTGAATCTTATCTTCAATTTGACATTATGAATATAAAAGTATATATATGTAAGAATCTAAATTTATACAATTTACTTAAATTATATATTAATCAATAGTGAGAACTTATGGCACTTGAATTAGTAGATTATCTGCAAGGTTCTTTTTCCCTTATCTTTGTAATAATTTCTTTAATCATTGGAATAACAATATTAACAAAATATTTTGAACATAAAAGCCGACTATTAATATTAGTGGGAATATCCTGGATCGGTGTGGCAAATCCATGGATGCCAGATTCAATTTCTTTCCTAATGATTCTTATTACTCAGACTCCATTGGACACTGGTTTGTACTTTATTATAGGAAATTGTTTTCTTCCCATTGTTTTATTAACTTGGCTAATAGCATATACGGATATGATCAGAAAGAAAGCACAGAAGAAAGTGGTCACTATTACTGTTATTCTCTCAATTATATTTGAAATTATCTTCTTTTTTCTGTTTTTTACAGATATTGATTTAATTGGTACAATTGATCCTATAAGTAGACCATTTACAGCAGATTTTGGAATTTTCATAACAATTTATTTAATGCTTGTAATTTTAGTTATGTTAGTCACTGGTGTGATTTTTGCTCAAAAATCAGTAAAATCAGACGATCGTGAAATTAGACTAAAAGGCAAATTACTTCGCGCGGCGTTTATCACTTTCTCGGTTGCTGCAGTGTGTGATTCTTTACTTGGCACTATTTTTGAAGATCCTACCGATCCACTCTTATCTATTATGGTTGTTGTAGTCAGAATATTATTAATATTCAGTGCTTTGGAATTTTATGGTGGTTTCCTTTTACCACGATGGATGAAAGAGATTTTCATAAAAACATAATAAAAAATACTTTCTTTTTTTATCTTTATTTTTACTTAAAATTGAATTAATATAAAATTAGGTAGTTAAAATTGACGTATCAGTAAATCTTTTATCTTTAGGAGCTTTTCCGTCTCCATATATATGATATAATCCTGTTCTCCGTGCTATCTCATGAAAACTCCGATAAATATCCTTCTCTTGTTCATATAATGCACAAGTTTTATAAATTAAAGGGCTCCAAATATAAAGCTCATGATCAGGTTCATACCAAAGCTTTTCTCTTTTTAATATGTGAATAAAATCATCCTCGTCAATAATATCTTTTAGATCTTGCTTATTTAGCATAACAATAAACGGAATTTCTTTAATGAGCCTCTCTTGTGTGAAATTTTTTAGTTCGAGTAGAAATTCAATATTATCTTCAAAATATTTTATTTGCGAATCTACGACAAATATTACCGCATCTGTCTCCGCATCAAGTTTATCAAAAACTTTACGTCTTAATGTAGTAAAGCCTTTTTGACCTGCAACTGTGTAAACCCTATAATAGACCTTCTTTTTTTTTGTTGATTGAAAAATTCCTCTATCAAAATAAAGGGTAGCTCCACTTTCTCTATCAATTTTTTGTAAATCACTTACAGGGACAATATCTGTTTTACCATCCTTTGTTAATTTGTAAAGAGTCTCAAGTATGGTTGTTTTCCCAGAACCCGCCATACCATAATATAATATCTTGAAATAAGTACTACCATCTTTGTATTGTACCATTAGAAGATCTCTCTTTTTATAGAATTTGTCTTTATCTCTTTCATTTGGTAAATTCGATTAAGAATATATATAATACAAATTTTCAAAATTAAATATTTTGCATTTTAAAATTATATTGATAAATGCAATATTTTTTTTACAATGAACAATGATTCTCTAATAGATTTAGAAGTAAACTAATAATTCGTGAATTATAAACGAAACCATGGATGGATACACTGATTCAGACTGGAATTGGGATTTTTATGAAGAACTTGTAGATGATGTAGATGAAAATAGGAATATAATACAATGCATTTCTTGTGGTAAGTGTGTGGGTGATTGTCCCGCAACAAAAGTATCAAACTTTAATATAAGAAAAATAATAAGAAGGGTTCTTCGAGGAGATAAGAGCGTTTTAAAAGATTCAGATATTTGGTATTGTTATTTATGTGAACGGTGTAAAAGGGTATGTCCAAAAGATAACATTAACATCCCATTATTAATCATTAATTTGAGAAATGAAAGCTTTAAAAAAGGATATGGTCCTCAGTATAATGATTTGCGAAAATATGTAGAGATGTCTGAAAGATTTTTAACCAATGGGACAGTGTTGGAAGATCCCTTAGATGGAGGATTACCACCAGAAAGTATGGAAGAATTAAATGAAATTTGTAATTTTGCCAGAATAAAATATGTATTCAACGCAAGCAAAAATAAAAATAAAGAAAAAAAGAAAAGTAAATCGAAATAAAACTCCAGACTGATGGAAGCAATTAATTTGGCATTAAATTTAGATGAAATAGAAAAAGCTTATCCAGAAAATCCTTTAGAATACTTTAAAGATAAAAAATTATGTCTTTTCAAAGCTTGTCTCGAAGCATATTACCCCGGAGTTAGATGGGGTATTCAAGATCTTTTAGAAGAGCTTGGATTAAATGCTTCACTATGTGCAAATCAGTCGTGTTGTTCTGGTACTTTTTTTCAAAGAAATTTAATAACAAGAGCACAATTTGCCGCTATTAATGAGAGGAATTTAAGCGAAATGAATCAATTGGCGGATATTGTGCTATTTAGTTGTAATGGTTGTTATAATAGTCTTTTAAGAGGTCGAGAATTTCTAAAAAATCCTGAAGTAAAGAAAAAAACAATTGATATCCTAAAAAGATTAAAGGAGAAAGGAATAGGTAAAAATTATCCAAATAAATATGAAATTGTAGAAAATTTGAATCTTAAATTGGTGCATGATTTAGATTTTTTGTATTTGATAAGAAATAACGTTATTAATTCTTTAAAATTCGATTTAAAAGGACTTAAGGTTGCGATTCATTATGGATGTCATTATTTAAACTTATCAAGAGATAAGAGAAATGTAGAGACATATTTGAAAGATAAAACTAAATTAGATGAACTTATTAGTCTTTTTGGTGGTCATCCTATTGATTACCAAGAAAAAGAAAGCTGTTGCGGCTGGGGAGCCTCTCAGATTCTTATAAATCCTCGATCTGCTCTAGAAATAACATTTAGAAAGCTGAAAAGTGCTGAAAATGTTGGAGCTGATTTTTTAGTTACTCCTTGTCCAACCTGTTTATACACTTTAAGCAAACCTGAATATAGAGAGAAAATGAATAAATGGTTTGGAGAAACGTTGGACATTCCTACTATTCATTTGAATGAATTAATAGCCATCCTTCGAGGGTGCGAAGAAGAACGTTGTATCACCCTTAGGAGAAAAACTCCTCGTTTGGATGAAATTTTTGAAATTATAACCAAAGAGTAACTTGAAAGAAAAAAAGTTTCTAAAGCTCTATAATAACTGTTATTTAAACTTTTACTGATCTAATCTTTTAAATATAAATTTCATTTTAATTAGAATAGTCTAGAAAGTTCGAATTTTTTATGAAAGAAGAACTAGAAACCCATTTTGCTCCAGCAAAACGGAAGGGTCTTGAGGAAATTAGAGAAGAAGCAAAAGTAATCTTTCAAACTCATTTTGAAGAAATTCTTAATTTAATTCCAAATATTGCAATTATAGTTAATGAGGAGCGCCAAGCGGTTTTTTTAAACCAAACTTTTATTCAATTGTTTGGTATTAAAAATATTGAAGATGCAATGGGTTCCAGACCAGGAGAAATAATAAGGTGCATTCATTCTCAAGATTTCATTCATGGATGTGGTACCGGTCAAGATTGTCGTTATTGTGGTGCTGTACATGCTGTACTTCAGAGTTTGGAAACTAACAAAAAAGTATCATCTGAGGCCAGAATTACATCCAATATTGATGGAAATATAATCTCATTTGATTTAAATGTTATAGCACAACCAATTAGTTTAAAGGGAAAAAAATTCGTGATGGTTTTCCTTTCAGATAATAGCAATCAAAAACGCCAAGAATTATTGGAATTGACTTTTTTACATGACATATTAAATATATTAACTGTCATTATCGGCTTTATAGAAATTTTTCCACTTGAAGGTTTAAATACAGAACAAAAACAGTACTTTAGTCATATTAAGAATTCTATGAAAGTAATTGTTGAAGAGTTCTCTACTCAAAGGGATCTTATAGCTGCTGAAAAAAATGAACTTATCATCGATCTCAAAAACCAAAATTCTTTAGAGATTATAAAGACAACTGTAGAACTTATACAATATCAGAGTGTAGCTAATGGAAAAGAGATTCAGGTTGATTCTAATTCTCCTTCAGTTATAATCCAAACCGATGCTAGATTATTATCTCGGATCTTACTTAACCTTCTCAAAAATGCTTTAGAAGCAAGCAATTCTGGTGAATCAGTGAAAATTGGGTGTAATTTCTCAGATGAAACTATAATTTTTTGGGTAAAGAATTCAGTTGCCATGACAGAAAGCGTAAAGAGTCAGGTTTTTCAAAGATCCTTTTCAACAAAAGGACCTGGGAGAGGAATTGGTACGTATAGTGTGAAATTATTGACAGAAAGATATCTAGGTGGAAAAGTAGACTTCCAATCCTCAAAAAAAGAGGGCACTGTTTTTTATGTATACCTTCCAATATTAAAAGAAGTTAGGAATGATTAATTAACTATTTTGAAAACAACCTAATTTTGTTTCATTGGTTTCAATTCTAATTCAATTGGGAGAGTTTCAGCTGGGGGATTTAGAAAAAATTTCCCTTTTTGTATCCACTTTTTAAGAATTTCAGCAATTTTTCTTGATTTAGAAAGAGAAGATAGAGATGTAGATATTACTTTTTTACCTTTTAACTCGATATATCCCCGCTTCAATTCTTTATACGATACTTGCTTAAGTATTGGTCTTTCTCTTCTTGGTACTCCATAATCGATAACATCAGTCCAAATATTTTCATCATTGATTGCTGTTTTTTTAGCTAATCCTTCATTCAAAATTGGAATTGGGATTCCAACACCTACTAACATTGAAGTCCCATACTTTTCATAAGAGACACCTCGTAAAAAATCAGAATTCATCTGTTTTAAATCTCCTTTGACAAATATTGACCCCATCCTATTTACGGGGCTGTGTTGAGTACCTTCTCCAATAACATATCCAACTCCCCCACCTAGAAAGATTCTAGTCCCTATTCCTATTGTTTCATAATCAGGATCATTACTTAAAGGATTTAAACATCCAACTCCAGCAAAATGAGCATTTCCGAAATGAGGTAGCAACTTCCCCATATATGTATACAATATTTTATCAGAACTATTCACAGCGCACACATATCTCTGATAAGCATTTCTGGGATTACACAAAATTGCTTGGTTTATATCATCGATTGTGATTTCGGTGTCAACTTCAGACAATGGATAGCAATCTGTTACATAAGAAGAACCTCTTAATCTTATTGGCTTCCGAGAGATAAGATCTTCAATTACATGGCCCCCACCATATCTAAATGGGAGTATATCAGACATTTTTGAACATCCTATATAGCAATCTACAGCTGCATTTCCATGATATGCTTTAACCTCGTTAAGCCATACCTCTTCAAATTTTATTGGAGGATCGGAATGACCAAAATTCAAGAATGCCCCACTTGAACACATAGGTCCAAAAGTTCCTGTAGTTACTACATCAATCTCTTCTGCAGCTACCTTAATTCCCTCCTCCTCGACGATTTTTATCATTTCTTCTGCTGTAACTACCCTAACATTCCCATTCTTTATTTTTTCATTGATCTCATTATAGGTCTTTGGCAAAGACTCACCAGCATTGTTTTAACTATTATTATTGATTAATGTTAATAGACTGTAAATATGCATCTTTTAAATAATCCAATATCCAATCTATCCATGAAATGCATAAAATATGCACTAAATTAATATATAAAGAAAAAGTTCCAGTTTAGAATGATTTATATTTTTATTATGTTTTCTACAATTACTAAAATTAGATATTGAAGTAAATATGGCACAAAAAAACCGTAAGGATACTACATCTAATCGGAGTTTAATTGCTATAATACTTTTAATTCTCACTACTGTTCTCTGGGGTACATCATTTATTATTACGAAAAATATAACAGAAGACATCCCAATTTTTTTTTATCTCGGTCTTAGATTTTTAATAGCTTTTTTTGGATTTGCCCCTTTTTTACCACATCTCAAATACCTAAATAAAAAAATATTCTTAATGGGACTCATAACTGGATTATTATACTTCTTTGGGATTGTTTTTCAAACATACGGTCTTCAGTCAACAACGGCAGGAAAAACAGGTTTTATAACGGGATTAAGTACAATATTTGTACCCTTCTTAACTTGGATTGGATATAAAAAGCGGCTTCATCTTAGAATTTGGTTTGCTGTAATATTATCTATTGTTGGTATGGCATTTCTATTATTAGAGGGTGAATCAGGAATAATTATTGGAGATCTTTTAGTATTAGGCTGTGCATTCTTTTTTGCTTTTTATATCGTCTTAAATGATAAATATGTCCGCCTGGTTGATGTATATCTATATTCCATAATTCAAGTAGTTGTCATTACCGCTTCTAGTTTTACCTGCTCTTTAATTTTAAGAGAACCATATAATTTGCTGTCATATAATATCCCCTTTTGGGTTATAATGCTGTATATGGGTATTGCAGTTATGACACTCACTCTCCTATTTCAAAATTGGGGTCAACAATATCAAGGACCGACAACCACAGCAATTATATTTACTCTCGAACCCGTGTTTGCTGCATTATTTGGATTTCTCATAGGGAATGAAATTTTATCTTTGTTTGGATGGATTGGTTGTGGTTTAATTTTTTGTGCTATTTTAATTACTGTAATAAGAGCTAATAAGACTAAAGAAACCCGCAAAAATTCAACTTTAAAGAAATTTGATGAATTTTAAAAATCAAGAGCCATATCTCTTTATTAGAATTCCAAATTAGATATGGTGTTTTCATGAGTATTAATGAAAATTCTGAAGTAAAATTATTCGGTTTTCGAATAAGTAGAACTGGTACTATAATTTTGTTTTTTATATCTCTTACTATTTGTTTCCAATTTATCCCTGAATTGTACTATTTTGGTGCACTGATATTTTATAATTTTATTAACTCTACATTTCCAGAAATATTAGCAAATATAGATGTGGTAATCCAAATGATTTTTGTTTTCTTTATTTTATTCACATTAATAAGTTTCCTTGTTGCTATTCTTATTATATGCGTAAAAACACAGAAGTCTTTGAAGAGTGAAGATATTTCTGTTAGATAGATTTTTTTTAAGTTAACAAAAGGATCTTCAGCAGTCCTTTTCCTTTTATCCTTAGTATATATATTAATAAATTCCTACATTATCTATAGGAGTATTGATACTCTTAGCTTCTATATTTCACATGGCTCTATAGGATTTGTCATATTTATTAATTTTCAATTTATCTATCTAATAGGAGCATTAATCTTGTTGGTTATCGATATTTACACTATAATAGTATGTGTGAAAAATAGAGAAACTTTTAGATAAAATCGTTTCAATTTAATATTTTTTTCTGTTTTTTGAAGCCCTAAAAATAAATTCGTGCTACAATCCATAAAATTTTTACTTTAAAACATATTTAAATAATTAGATAGTTATTAATATCTAAATAAGGGTTGCTTTGTTGAGTAATAATTACCTCATTAGGCATATTAAAAAAATAGACTTATTATTAGCATAATCAATTATCCGTGAAATGATACATGTCTGCACCTAAATTAAAACCAAAAGATCTAGCTATTTGCAATAAGTGCGGAAACGTTATGGTAAACAGAAAGATTCGAGTAAATCATTCTGATGAAGTATCATTTCAAAAGGTTTTACAATGTATTGTATGCCGATATTGGATTGCTCGAGATTAAAACTTTCCCATTTTTTATTAAAAAAAGATAAACACGGCTTAATATCCTAGTTTTCTTCTTAAAATAACTAATTTTCATCAATTTAATGATAAAGAAAGGGAAGGGAATAGAAATCCAGCCAAAAAATTTAAAATCAGGGAGAGAATTAAACTCTAACGAGTCTAATAGAGGGCGAATTTTGGCAAACGCCCGAATTGGGCTCAAATTTTGATTGTATCCAATGTAATGACCAGATCTTAAATTTCCCTTCTTAAACAATAATAGATTTTTTTAATATAAAAACTATAATATTATAATTTATTTATGTTACGATGTCCAGTACAATTTACATTAAGATATTTGGGTAACAAATTAAAATTTTTGTACAAAATCTTTTAAAGCAATTTTTCTAATATCGTGATAATATTTCAGAAGCAAAATGATCTTATTTCAACAATTCTTTAATCTTTATTTTTAGTCCGTCTTCTGCTGCGACAACATTCTTTATATTTGTAATTGTTTGAAGTTTTTCTTTCTGGCTTGGAACAAAATTTTTTGTCGATCTAGGACTGTCCATAAATGACCCAAAATGAGTGATAATAAGACCATCTAGAGGAGGGTCTATCTTGTTCAAGTAAGGAATAACTTCATCAGTGCATAAATGTCTTTTACATACAATTGAGTTTGGTCGTAATAGATTAAGCACTAAAATATTACAGCCAGAAAATTCTTCAGAAAATCCTTTATATACCATTGTGTCACTTGTAAAAGCTATAGAGTAATCTTTAAGGCTAAATTTAATTCCGAATCCTTCATTTTTGGGAGAATGGACAGTCTTTGTAGCAATAATCTCTGCACCTTTATAATTGATTTTATTTCCTGCTTTAAATTTCACAACTTCTTCAAGCATGTTAAGATGATACTCAGAAATATAGGTTAGAACTTCTTCTGTAGTAATTAACGTGCCTTTCTTATAATATTTATAATTTTTATCATGTAAAATTTCTCTTGAACTCTCAATTATAGCACTCAAGTCACTATAATGGTCAACGTGACCATGAGTAACAATAAAAAGCTCTGTTTTTGCCGGGTCTTCTTGATATTGATTGATTCTCACAATAGCGCCAGGCCCAGGATCTATATGCGCTTGGATACCATTAAACTTGTAGAGGATCCCTCCTGTGGCTCTATATTGAGTTCTAATATGATGTCGCCCGCCTCCAGAACCAAGGATAACTAACTCATCAAACATGCTAACCATTTTTTTGATAGAATAAGATCAATAATTATTTATCCGTACTAAATTTTTCACAAGAGTTTCAAATACTTTTTCGATGTTATCCCCATTTTTAGCTGATGTTTTTATGTAATCTATCATATTAAAAGTATTTTTTAGGTGAAGAGCGCTATCATCATCAACAGCAATTAAATCTTTTAGATCTGTTTTTGTTCCTACAAGAATAATAGGTAAATTTATATCATGTAATCGAGCTATATTTACCCATTCTAAAATATCACTAATTTGTGGCATTCGAGTTAAATCAATTAAAAGAAGTGCTCCCCTTGCCCCCATTACGAAATTCTCAAGAAGATATCTAAAGCGTTCTTGGCCTCCTAAATCCCATAACTGAATTTGACATCGTACATTATCGAAGAAAAGCTCTTTGGTAAAGAAATCGACACCGACGGTCATAATTGTGCTATCATCAAACATCCCATCTACATACCTTCTTAGAAGTGATGTTTTTCCTACACTTGCATTTCCAGTTATTAAAACCTTAAAAATATAATTTTTCATGTTTGAATGGGTAAGTACTATAATATGTGATAAATGTAAAACCACTTATTTATTTTGATACCTTAAAATTTACGATATTTCAAAATTTAAATAGGATGAAATTCTTTATCCAGAATTTCATCAATTTGACCAAGAATAAGTTTTAACTTTTCATCTAGCATATTCTGAATCTTTATTTTCGAATAATTGTCTTTATAATTTTTAAAAAAACTGTTAAGGTGCTTTATTGCCATTTCTTGTCCTTTTTTCCCCAAATCCACTAATTGTTGATGATAATGATTAGCAAAATCATACTTTTTTATAGGAATATCGAATGGTAGTTTAAAAATATGTCTTGAGCTCTTCATAATTTTTACTTGTTTTGTTATTAGGTTAGAATTTAGGATAGCGGATAAATAGAAGGCCTCGTTCATATTATCTGTGGCATAAAAAGATAAATCACCAGTAACCAAGTAATCTCCCTGTACTATGGCACATTGTAAAACAGAGCCCGAATTATTATATACAACTTTGATCTTAGATAATTGCCTTTTATTTATCAATTTAGACCATCGATTTAAATTATCCATCAAAGTCTTGTGTTTTGTTGTTTCTTTTTTGTGTTTTCTGTACAAAGAATTGATTTTATCATAAAATAATTTAGCTTGCTCATCTAAATTTGCATAGTCAAATTTTAAATCATTTTTTGAAAGTGGTAGGAAAACTTGGTAATAATTATAGACATAAAACTTTACCAATTCTGTGCTTTTAATTATTTTAAAGATATATTTCTGTTCCACAATCTCATTTTCAAATTCAATTTTGTTCCACGGAGATTTAGCTCTTTTGAATATCCTTTTATCAGGGTTAATTTCTACTCGGGAGTTATTCACGCTCTTACATCTCACAAAAATTAGATTTCGTGGATTTAAATCTGCTCCTTTGTGAAAAAGTGTTTTATAATAACTTTCTTTTATTGGTAAAAGATCGTCTATGATACTTTTCGAGATAA
Source organism: Promethearchaeota archaeon (assembly GCA_016839635.1). Next base: position 13,536 of record JAEOTV010000083.1, read on the forward strand.
ACTTTTTAGCAAAAACTTTTCCTGCTTTTTCTTCGATTTTATATGGTACTAGTGTATCTTCTCTTTCTAAACTCAATTCTATATTTTTAAAATACTCAATTTCTTCAATATTATTTTTTATATTAAAATGATAAGATTTAATCTCCTTATTAGAATTCATTAAATCTTCATTAGATTTTTGACCATATAGACAGATAAAATCAATATTGAAAATATTCTCCACTTTATTATTAAAAGTCCATATTTTTATATTACTGAATCCTTCAAAATTACGGAATCTAGAAGTATGAGACCCTGTTATGACACCTTTTGTTATAACAAAAAATATTCTTCCACCGTCTCTCATGAAGGAGTTTTTTGCCTTAACAAAGAATAATGTTGAGATTTCTAAATTTAAGAGATTTTTTGGTAAGGGTTTTATATTAAAATCATTTGCTAAATTTTTTATTCTTTCTTGATCATCAATAGATTCTATATCGCGATAAGTATACCAAGGGGGATTTCCAATTATTAAATCGAAATTTTCATTAAAATGAGTCTCTGTTTGAAACAATGAATCAAATACATATAAGTTAAGATTTAAATCGGAACAAAAGTGTTTTAATAAATAAAATAAATTAATCTTTGAAACATAAATTGAAATTGGATTTATATCAAAACCATATATATTATTTATTGCAGCAATTTTATCCTTGTTTGATACATTTTGAGACAAAATTGATTTTATAATTTCCATTAGAAAATTTCCTGAACCACAACATGGATCAAGGACAGTTTCACCGAATATATAAGAATCCTTTACCATCAATTTTACTAAAAATGGGGGTGTATAATATTCCCCTGATTTATGTCTTATTATAGGAGAAATTAATTTTTGAATGAGATAATCAAAATAATACTCAGGTGGAATGTTTAATTTAAAGACAAAATTAGATATACTCCATATTAGAGAATTAAAAAATTCTAGATTTTCATTTTCAGACAGAGAAAGTATTGGATTAAAATAATCTATCTCAAAGAGATCTAGACCTATAAATTTAGATTGTATTTCTATTTCAACATCTTTTAAAATTTTTATAAAATTTTTATGATGTAAACCCGAATGCATGTTTTTAAGAACAAATTTAGAGATAAAGACATAACCAATTAAATAAATCAGAGCATAGACACTGTATAAATGTAAGTTAACCTGTTTTTTACCATAAATCTTTTTGAAATCATCAAACCATTCTCTAAACTCGCTTTTTTGGAAAATATCATGTTTTGTTAATAAAACTTCGAGATTTTTTAAATTATCGTTGATAACACCTAGATCCAATTCACTTTCATCATTTAGATTTATTAGTATAACCAAAAATTAAAACTCCCTTTTCTTAATTCCGTATTATAATCAATGAATTAATATTTAAATATTAATTAAATATTTTTATATTAATTATTAAACAAAAGAGAAATTGAAATAATTTACCTTGACATCTGCAAAGATTTCAATAACCAGAGATCTCGCTAATGGAATCGAATTTTCTTGTCAAATGTGCGGGAAATGTTGTACTGGTTTCAATGAAGGCGAAGTTTATCTATATAAAGAGGACATTCTCAGATTAGCAAATCACTTGAGTTTAAAGGGATCTAAAGGATTAAGAGAATTTGCTGAAAAATACCTAAAAATTGTTAATGACTCTTTTTTTTGGAAGGAACCTGAAGCACAAAGAGGTAAAACTTATAGATTTAAATCTCTTGGATTTAGATTTACTGGCGAAGATGAGCACTGCCATTTTCTAAAAAATAATAAGTGTAGTGTTCATGAAGCACGTCCTTTTCAATGTAGATCTTTTCCATTTTGGCAGATGATGGTTTCCAGTAAAGTAAATTTTGATAATTATACCAAAAAATGTGAAGGACTACAACTATTGAAAGGAAAATTTTATACTAAAGAAGAAATACTAAAATGGGCAAAAAATGAATACGAAATTGAGAAGAAATACTTCTTGGAAATGAAGAAACATAAATTTAACATCTTTGAAGTGTATCCTTTTTTATCAAAAAAAATGCTGGAGGATTAGTATAAATTATGCCAGAAGGATTTATTGTAATGAGATATGATGATCGAAGTGGAATTGATATAAAAGCAACATTTCCTGAAGGAAAATTACAAACATCAGAGAGAACTTTGATGCACATTTTTAATTTGCATGAATTCAGCAAGGAACCGGGTATTGCAAGTCTTACAATTGAAAAAACAAATTTTGTAACTTATTATTCTGGCTCTCAAACAGATTATTTTTTTATATTAATACTCAATATTCTTGAAAATCCTGAAGACTATGAAGAAATCCTAGAGGAAGTCTCAAAAACCATATTAAAGAATTTAAAAAAAAATAAATATTATGAGATGCTTCCTTCACTTTATAACCAAATTATAGAATACCCTAAAAATAAAATGATTTCCAAAGAATAATCAAATATGAGAATTCTAGTCTAAATAACTATTACAAATTAAATTTAAGTTTTTAATCGATTTGATACAAAAAATAAAAAAAAAATTTATTATTTATTTTATTAAGAGATTAGAGTTAGTTTATTCTTTGAAGTAAATATAACAAACAAAGGCAATCATTAAGATCATTCCACTAAATCCTGTTACAGGGTATCCTCCAGCAAATCCATCAACAAAAGTATACATAACAAATGCGATAATTAAAAGAACCCACCAGTTATAGGGAATTTTAATATCAAAGAAGTCAAACAGTAATATTAACAAAATTATCATCAATATTAGACCAAAAATCCCATTTACTAATCCTAATTCTCCACCAGGTGCGTAACCAATGAAAATTGTAATGCAATCCCAGATACCAAAGAGTACTCCAAAGAATACCATAAATTTGCAGCCTGCAAGTTTCATCTTTTCACCAATTAATTCCATTAATACTGCTAAGATTACTATAGTACCGGTTAAATAACTTCCAGTGTTCAAGTAATCAAATAATATCAATAGTGCACCGATAATAAGCATTAGCCACCAAAAATAAGGTAATTTAATACGTCCTAAGCCTATTAGATCTAAGGAAATAAAGATTAGAACAGCGAAAACAATACATAGGATTCCATAGAGAATAAGCATTCCAAGCAATGGTAATAGAGCAAATGCATAGAAATATCCTATTCCTTGTGCAAAGATTAAGAGCATAGCAATAAAGAGAACTAGTTTTGTAGGAGTCATTTCTCCTCGTTCTTCACCCATAAAAGCTCACTTTTTATTTTTTTTTGTTTAATTTTTTTTTATTCCATATCGGAATTACAGTTAAATTAGTTTGCCCAATTTAAAAGGTTTTACATATTTCTTATTATATAATTAATAGCATTATATATCATAAAATGAAATATTGAACCACAATTATTAATATTTCAAAAATTTCATACTTTCCTTTTTGATACGAACTGGAATATTTCCCAGTATTAAAAATTAGTTATCTATTTAATTAAATAGTTATTTATTTTTATAAATTTGTGATATTAATATCCTAATTTAATTAATCTCAATAATTATTAGAAAATCGACTTTATAATAATTAATGAATTATAAAGAAGTCTTAGTATAGAGTAGGATAAAATTGAAAATTGGTTTATTTATCTGTGATTGTGGTAAAAATATTAGTGGTGTAATCGACAATGAGTTATTAATTAAACATTTTGAGAAATACCCGGATTTACATGTATTTAGAGATCAATATTTATGTTCTGAATTAGGATTAAACAAGATCGTTGATGAAATAAAAGAAAAAAAAGTCGATCGTGTTGTAATTGCTGCTTGCTCATTCAAATTACATGGATTACTATTTCGCAAAACAATTGAAAAAGCAGGAATTAATAGATTTTTAATATCATTTGCAAATATCCGAGAACAAAATTCATGGGTACATTATGATGAACCAGATAAGGCAACGAAAAAAGCAATCGATCAAATTAATATGGCGATAGAGCAGGTAAAACTCCTAGAACCATTAGAACTTCAATATTCAGATATTACACCTTCAGTTTTAATAATTGGGGGAGGAATCGCTGGAATCAAGGCTGCTCTCGTAATTGCTGATACAGGAAATAAAGTGTTTTTGGTAGAAAAAGAGCCAACAATAGGTGGTCATATGGCATTATTTGATAAAACCTTTCCAACGCTAGATTGTAGTATATGTATCTTAGGACCAATGATGACTGAAGTTAATGATCATCCGAATATAGAATTACTTACATATTCCACGGTAGAAGAAGTTGAGGGATACATAGGAAATTTCGATGTAAAAATAGAAAAGAATCCTCGATTCATAGTAGAAGAAGATTGCGTTGGATGTTTCGATATTTGTCGAGAAGTTTGTCCGATTGATATAGAAGATACTTTTTTTCCTAGAAAGGCAATAGATGTTCCATACCCTCAAGCAATACCTTTATTCCCAAATATTTTAGAGGAATATTGTATTGGTTGCAAAGCATGTGCTCAAGCTTGTGATAGAGATGCTATCGATTTCGATCAAAAGCCTGAAATTATTAATATAAAAGTGGGTTCAATTATTACTGCAACAGGGTTTAAAACGTTTGATCCCTCCATATTAGGGGAATTTGGGTATAATAAATATTCAGATGTCATCACAACAATGCAGATGGAGAGATTATTTAATAGTGATGGCCCAACTCACGGGAAAGTTGTAAGACCATCAAATGGGCAACCTCCAAAAAAGGTTTCTTTTGTTTTATGTGTCGGTTCTAGGAATAAAAAAATACATCATGAATATTGTAGTCAAGTATGTTGTAATGTAGCAATTAAACAAGCCATTTTATTAAAAAAGGAGCATCCTGAAGTGAATATTAATATATATTACACGGATATTAGAGCAGTTGGTAAAAATTGCGAAGAGTTTTATAATAGAGCGATAGAAGCTTTTGGAATACGCTTTATAAAGAGTAGTATTTCGGCTGTATTAAAAAGTGATACATCTGATGAGTTGATAGTTCGTGGTGAAGATGTAATTGAAGATGCTCTTTTTGAAAATAAAACTGATTTAGTAGTTTTAGCTGTAGGTATTGAACCTTCTGTAGGTACTGATGGATTAAGCCAGATTTTAAATATTTCCCAAGATCCAAATGGATTTTTGTTAGAAAAGCATCTAAAAGTAAAACCCTCTGAAACCTCGGTAAATGGGATATTTATAGCGGGAGTAATTCAGGGTCCAAAAGATATACCAAACAGTATTGCTCAGGCAGAAAGTGCCGCAGCAAAAGCGATTTCATTAATTTCTAAAGGCAAAGTTGAGTTAGATCCGCATGTAGTTTATTTTGATAAGGATAAATGCACTTTATGTAGGTTATGTGAAAATATTTGCATGTTCAATGCATTAAAAATTGAGGAGGAGGAGTTAAATATCACACCAGCTAATTGCACTGGATGTGGTGCATGTGCAGCGATGTGTCCGGAGGATGCACTTTATATTCCAGGTTTTACAAAAAATCAAATCTCTACTCAAATCAAATCTTTATTAGCCAAAAAAAGTGAATTTCCACTAATTATTGCATTTCTTTGTAATTGGTGCTCATATATAGGAGCTGATTTAGCGGGTGTAAGTAAATTATTATATCCTACGAACGTAAGGACCATTCATGTAATGTGTACCGCTATGCTTAACCCTTCTTTAGTCTTTGAGAGTTTATTTTATGGTGCTGATGGAGTTTTAATAGCTGGTTGCCATGAGCAAGACTGTCATTATCAAGAGGGTTTTATTAAGGCTAAAATTAGATACGAAAGTATCAGAGAAATGTTAGTTGAAGCAGGAATCAATGAGAACAGGGTAAAAATTGAGTCTATTTCAGCTGGAGAAGGTGAGAAATATGCTAGGATAATAAAAAAATTCAAAGAAGAAATCAATAATTTAGGTCCAATTCGACCAGATGAATATTTAAAACCACCTTCAATTAAAGAGCAATTAAAAGACACAGCAAAATTAAATGAATTATAAATAATCATTTAGCATAGCAGAATTTATCTTTTTTTTTAAAGAAAAAATTCAATTTTATATAGGTTTTCTCTTATAACCTTATAAATAGATATTTTCTATTATATTATAGTACGCGAATTTTAATTTTAAATTTATAATTTAACAGGTTAAATATGAGAATCCGTGCTATTACTATAGGGCAGATGATTCCATTCTTACTAAAAAATGAAACAATTTTATCTTTTTTACAAGATAAATTAATAAATTTCTCTTCTTTCGCGAACGAATTTAGTGATATGCTAAAAGAATTTGACATCGAAATAGACACAAGAAGATTTTGTTCCCAACCACTTTTTAGTTTTGATAATAAATTATTTTATGAAAAAAATTTGAAAGAAACACTGGTAGATATAAATGATCAAATAAGGTTTTTACAAGACGTATTTAAGGATTATGGAATTAATTATTTTGCCTGTGCTATGATGAGGGCTGATCAAATTCAAGAATTAGGAATTTTTGAAAAGCTGTTATTAAATGAAGTCCCAAAATTTATTCAAAATAAGCGTAAATTTTTTACTTCTTTGCCTGTAGCATCTACTGAAAAGGGAATTAACTTGGCTGCATTAAGATCAGGAGCAAAAATAATAAAAAACCTATCAGATCCAGATCCCTTTAATAACTTACAATTTTGCGTATCTACTAACGTAAGTCCAAATACTCCTTTTTTTCCAGCTGCTTATCATTTATCTGAAAAGCCTGCTTTTTCATTAGCATTAGAAATGGCAGATGAGGTAATTAATGTCATTGAAGAATCAAATACTTTAAGAGATACTCAGCTTAATTTATTAGCCAAATTTAATGAAATTTATGATAATTTAACAAAAATTGCAGAAAAAGCAGCAAGGAATTTTAATATTGAGTTTAAGGGAATTGATTTTTCTCCCGCGCCCTACCCGAAGGTTGAAAAGAGTATTGGGACAGCTATAGAAAAATTAGGAATTGATTATTTTGGAGCTAATGGGACACTAATGGCGGTAGCTCTTATAAAGAATTCTATTCCGACTGATAAGGAAAAAGTAATTGGATTTTCGGGATTCATGCAACCTGTTTTAGAAGATTTTATATTATCTAAAAGATTATCTGAGAATAGATTTAATTTAGATTCTCTTGTCCTGTATTCTACTATGTGTGGAGCAGGTCTAGATGTAGTTCCGCTTCCAGGAGATATAACTGAACGTGAATTGTTTTATATATTACTCGACATCTGTACGATATCTGTAATCTTAAATAAACCTTTAACTTGTAGGCTTATGCCTATTCCAGGAAAAAATTCAGGAGATGATGTCGAGTTTGATTTTGAATACTTCGCTCCCACTAAAATAATTAACTTTAGAAGAATAACGGGCGAAAATAAGGATGATTTATTTAATGGAAATGAAAAAAATTTGAAATTTCTTTAATAACATTTTTTAGAAAGAGTATCTAAATATTCTTTTGAGAACTTCCAAAAATTAAATTTAAATCTTTTATATGAGTGAAAAAAAGAAAAATACACGCTTGAAATTCTTTAATGAAGCAGTCGAATATATTGATAAATTCGATAATCAAGAATTGAAGATCCAAGAAAATTCGAATCCTTTCAGCCCAGTGAATAACAATTCTATTTTTCTTAGAGATGAAATGATTAATGAATTAAACAATTTAAGAGAAATAATAAGAAATAATCCAGATCTAAAAATTAAGGCATTATCGGATAAAGAAAGAGAAATCTTTTATAATTTCGTTAGGTTTTATAGAATTTGTCCTATATGTGGAAATCAAAATCACTTCTTTAATCTAAAAAAAATATTTTTTGATGATGATAAACAAATAGTTATTGGAGAATTGATAAGATTAATGACATTATATAAAGGAAACGTAAAGAAGATCAAATTTCAATTTGGTGTTCCATGTTGTAATTGCTATAAACAATTTCTAATAGAATAATAAAAATAACTAATCTTTATTCTAAATATTCAATTACTTTTCCGCTTTGAGTTATTTCATAACAAATTTCATCAGTATCTTCATCTTTTATAGAATTAATACAGAAAGCTTTGATTAGAAAATCCATATTATAATTTAACATATACTCATCATCGAGAATTCCATCTTTAATAAGCTTTGTAAGTAATTCACTTTTTGAAATTCGCTTAGTATTGTTTACTATATTCAGAATTTCGCGTCTAATGGGATGATTAACAGCTTTAAGATAGAGATCATGTAAATACCGTGTTCCCTCTACTGTTTTGCTAAATTCTTCCATAGATTTATAGTTCTTGAAATCGAACTCATCGGGCATATTTGAGAATATTAAAGAAGAAAGAAAAATCTTGGGTTTTCAATTTGTATACTTTACTCAGTTGTTAAAATATAAATGGGCTTTAAATAATTGGCTTGAAAGTAAATTATAGAATTAATAACCATACGAAAAAGTGTTTAAATTGGAAAAACTAAAATTATCTAATAACTCCAAAATCGAACCACTCAATAAAAAAGAGAAGGTTGGGAATAAGATTGATAGTCTTTGGAGTGAAAGTACACCCCTATCTAAGAATTTAAAATTTCAAAATAAAAAATTAATAATAAAACTAGAAACCAACGGAATGGAGAAAAGAAAAATCTCTTTAAAATTGGAAAGTGAGAGTCCAAAAGTTTCTTCTAGTAATTATACACTCATTTCAGAAATAATAAAAGAATTTTTTAACGGATCTAATAGTTTTGAATAGATATATGAGAGTAATTCTTTTAGTAATTCTCTATAAATAATATCTTTCAATAGAAATTAAAAGAAAAATATTTTATTCTAGCACTCTTATTTCTTCATTAATTTTAACTGAAATGCAAATTTGATGAGAAAAAATGAATTTTGAAGAAATAAAAAGTTTATTGGGAACAGATGCTGATAATTTATTAAATCATGTATGTACTGGAATACCTAAAGAAATGATTCATCCTCCTGGTCCTGATTATATTGAACGAGTAGTAGAACTTAATGATAGAAATAATTTAGTATTGAACAATATGGAACGATTATTTAATCAAACTGGAAGATTAGCAGAAACGGGATACCTTTCAGTATTACCTGTTGATCAAGGAATTGAACACACTGCTTCAGCTAGCTTTGCTGTAAATCCATCATATTTTGATCCAGAAAATATAATAAAACTGGCAATCAACGGAGGATGTAATGCTGTCGCATCTACTCTCGGAATTTTAGGCTCTGTTTCAAGACGTTATGCTCGTAAAATTCCATTTATTGTAAAAATTAACCACAACGAACTCCTTACAAAACCAAACCCCTCTGATCAAACAGTTTTCGCAAATGTAGATCAAGCTTGGGATATGGGAGCAGCAGCGATTGGAGCCACAATATATTTTGGGTCACAAAATTCACGACGCCAGATTCAAGAAATTAGTGAGGCATTTAAATACGCTCATGAAATAGGTTTAGTTTGCATTCTCTGGTGCTATTTGAGAAACACAGAAGAATTTATAAAAAATGGCAAAGATTACCATACAGCAAACGATTTAGAAAGCCAAGCAAATTATTTAGGAGTTACTATTGAAGCAGATATAATAAAACAAAAATTATCTACTCTTAACAAGGGATTCCTTGATTTAAATTTTGGTAAAACAGATAAACTTGTTTATGAAAAATTAGCAACAGATAACCCAATTGAGTGGAACCGCTACCAAGTCGCAAATTGTTTTATGGGACGAGCGGGATTAATTAATTCGGGAGGAGAAACAGGTGGAAACGATCTCCAGGATGCTATTAAAGCTGCTGTAATCAATAAACGTTCAGGGGGAATGGGTTTAATCCTTGGACGAAAAGCCTTTAAAAAACCTACTCCAGAAGGTATCAAAATTTTGAATGCAGTACAAGACGTCTACTTAAATAAAAATATAACTATTGCGTAAAAAATTTACTTTTTTCTTTTTTTTAACAATAATAATTTTATTGAATTAAAATTAAAAATAAAAATTACATTATTCATACTATAGAATTATTTTTCTTAAGATTATAATGGGAAAGGATAAAAATTTTAGACCGGATCCTAATGTTAATCCTTATAAGGTTAGACATACGCCTACTTCTCCTAAAAGAGATCTGATTGATTTCAATACTCGTAGAATATGTCCTGCATGTGGGAAGGATATTAAAATAACACATAATTTTTGCAAATATTGCGGAATGGACTTAAGTGAGATTGAACCAATAGGAAACGATGAAATATCAAAACAATTAGCAATGACAGCTGTATCTGATCCAGATCCCGAGGTTAGAAAAGAAGCTGTTGATACATTAGGGGATTTTGAAGATAAAAGCGTTTTAGGAGTTTTTACATATATCTTATTAAATGATCCAGATGAGAATGTGAGAAAAGCAGCAGCAGACGAGTTAGGAGATATACATCATCCATATAGTCTAGACGCATTAGCAAAAGCACTTAAAGATGAAAGTGCGCTTGTTCGAAAAGAAGCTATTGAAGGATTAAAAAAGATTAAAAAAAACACTAAGTCAAAGCAAATAGACGAAAGAACACGAGAGGACAGGGAAATTGAAGAAAATAATTCTGAACCAGAATGAGTTCAATCAGATTTTGGAATGCTTGGTAAATTTCTTCTTGGTTTTTTTTCTTTAGATTTCTTCAATATTTCTACTATTTCTGCTTTTCTTAAATTCGATGACAACTCTATTTTTTTCTCTTCTGCATAAGTTCTAAGGTCTTTTACAGTCATTGCATTAAAATCCGTTTCCTCTTTAGTAGTGTCTGTTTTTTTTGCAGAACTAGTTGATGATTCCTTAATTGATACGCGTTTACTTTGAGTTCTTTGTTTTTCTAATACTTCTACTGCTTCCACAATTCCTTTTTTTTCATCAAAATAAATTCTCAGTAAATGATTATCTAATTTTATCATATCTTCAGGAACCTTTTTTAATGGTTCCCATTCAGTTTCTTCAACATCTTTGCCAAAAATAGTAGCTGTTTTAGAAACAGCAGCATAAAGGGTATGGCCTATAATAAGATTTATTCGCTTTAAATTATCAGAAATTTCAGTTTTTAAAATTTTATCTTTAATACTTTGAGTTTGTGTCTCTGATAATCCTAATGCCTTGCTAACGGCGGATGGTTTTACCATTGGTTTGCTAGTTTTCGGTGTAGGCATACTTCGGGTATAAGAGGAAGTTACTACTTTGCTACTGGTATCTTGTAATGCAGGTGAGAAATATTCTTCTTCTACTTGCGATTCAGCAGTTTTTGGAGAAACATCAGAAATTGTAGCCTGAACTTCCCTTTCTCGTTCAATATTTCTAACATAACGCATATCTTCTAGGCGATCAGTAACTTCCATTGATTCTAATCTAAAAGCATTTAGAAATTCAATTGGTTCGTCACCTGCATCTACAGAAACAATTTTACAACGATGGTATCTCGCATCTTTCACCAATTCTTCTTGTAGAGATGAAGCTACTCTTGAACTGATAAACCGTTTTCGAACAGGTGATTTTGGCCCTTTCCAGATGAATATCCTTCTTAAATCTTCTCTAATTATAACTAAAACTTGTTCTGGATGCAAATTTTCCTGAAGATGTTCCTCTTCTATGTTTAGTTTAATTCTTTCTCCAGAATCATCTAATTCATAAACCATAAAAGTTTCAATTTCAGTCATATTTGTTCAGCAATGTGTATTTTCAGTGATATTTCAATATCTCATTGTTTAATAATGAAATCTTAAAAAATTTTGAAATTCCTTTTCAAACTTACTTATTTTAAAAAAAATATAAATTAAATCATTTTAAATTTTGTTTTTTAAAAAACATAAAGTAATTTCTAGTAGAAGAATTTTTTAAAATAGAAAAAAAAATTATAGGATTTATTAGTAGTCATGAAGAACATTATCAATTGAAAGAACAAATCCTACTAATATTCTACGATCAGTTTCATTATCAAGAATCTTTAAAGCATAGGTATCTTTGAAATCTAATAAACCCCCAAGAAATAAATCTCGCCATCGATCAGCTTTTTCAATTTCTGCTACAATTTTTCCAGTTGTTACATCATACACTTTAAAGCTAAATCCAAAGAAATTACCAATAGCTTCATACCATCGTGTTCCATCAGGTGCTTCTAAGAAGAATTTATTCTTAAAAAATGTAAGTATCTTTTTCTTAATTCTTGCTATCAAATTCCCTTGTGGATCTTTTAAGTCTTGAGCTCCGCGAGCTGATACAATTTTAGCATGAATTGTAGCTGCTATAGTACCATCAAGTTCTTGTAGTTCTACTCTTCGCCGGATACTTAAGATAACTCTTTTCATTCTACCAATTATTTGGTTATTCTCATCCAAAATGTCACCGGAACCCCATACAGGTCTAAATCCGAAGAGGATTTAAATATCCCAGTATTTCTCTTTGAGAACATAATAGTTCCGGTTAATATCGAACAACCCTCCTGGGGTTTGTACTGTTGGTGAGGGAGATCCTTCTTCTGATCTTAGGCTCGAGGGAATTGGAGTCCCACACTTTTCGCAAAATTTTTGGGATGAATCTGTCTCATCTCCACAATTCGGACAGTAGTTTGGCATTTTTTTTCTCTTTTTGTTTTTTTAATTTTATTTTATGGAATAAAATAATGTTGTGGTTTAATAAAGTTTGGGTGAATTTTGTAGTTATCATATCCTCATGAAAATATTTTAATGGAATAAGGTTTAATTATTATTAACATAAAATAAATAGGGAAGCAGAATGTCTGAAATTACTGAAACTAAAATTCCAAAACTATTGTTATTAAAGGATTATATCACATTAGTGGGAACTACTCTCGGAATTATAGCTTTAATTTGCGCTTGTATTGGAGCTATTGAATTTCTTTCATTAGGTTTTTTTCTAATATCAATATCTATAGGAACTGATATGGTAGATGGTTATATCGCTCGTAAGACTAAAACAGTAAATGAAATGGGCAGAGAATTAGACTCATTAAGCGATTCTTTGACATTTGGTATTGTCCCAGCAGTTTTAACATATATAACTTTCAAAACAGAGACTCTTTTTGATATTTTTATTATAATTGGAGCAATTTGTTTTGCTATTGGGGCTATGCTCAGATTAGCACGCTTTAATATTATAGAGAGTTTAGGTTACACCGGATTACCAACTCCTATGAGTGCGTTATTACTAATAACTTATTTTTATGCAAATTATTTTTATTCTATAGCTATAGGTAGTTTTTTATTGGCATCATCGTTAATAATTCCTTTTTTAATGATTTTAATTGGTTGGTTTAATATTACTACTTATCTTCGTTTCGGAGCAAAAGATAAAGGTAGCTATATCCTTTTCCTCGTTATCGCTCCCCTTTGCCCTACTTTCGGTATAATTGGTATAAGCTCTCCTAATTTTTTGACTTCAATAATTAGTTCAATTATGTTTTTAGGTTTTTTCCTAATAATAATGTTCTTTATCATAAGGGGCTTCTTTATGGATCAAATAACAAAGAAAAAGACCCCAACTGATGGTTAAATAATAATTTGTATTAAATCAATAGGAAATTGGTTTAATATAATTTCTTTTTCCAATTTTCTATATTTTCTAAAATTTCTCTTTTATCACTTACATCTAATAGAGTGAACTTCTCTTTAAACTTATTTATAATGCTCCTTATTTTATGTAAAGTTACTGAAAATCCCTTTTTCTCTAATATTAAATCAGCAATATTTTGTAGTTCCTTGCCAAACTCATCACCTTTAAGGTTGTTCAATTTCAGAATTAGATTACTAAATGCATTATTAATTTCTATTGCAGCTTCATCATCTGCTTGAGGTTGTGCTTCTGCTATAAAATCTATTTTTTCTTTAAGTTTTTGTTTTAAATCTGTTATTTGGGGTTTTGGAGCAATAGTGTCTATAATCTGTTTGGATTTACTTTTAATCACCCTTTTATCATCTTTAGGAATTTCTTGAATTTGACTAGGGACACTCACTTGTGGTTTTAGTTCTCGTTTTTCAGCCTCTCTAGGTTTTTTATCAATTTTTTCTGACCTAACGTTCATTTTAATGATTGGTTTAGCAGTAGTTAAAATTTTATTAGGTGCTGTCTTACTAAATTCAGACTTTGTTACTTGAGTAGCGTGAAAGGTGTCTGAATAAGATTTTTCCCAAATACTATTAATTAGAGGATCTATTAGCTCAATTAATGGTTTGAAATTACTTCCAATTCCAATAAAATCATATAAAGGGTCTTTTGACTCCTGAACTACTCCTAAAAAAAGTTTATTTTTGTCTCCCTTTAAAATAATTAAATTTTCGTTCTGGTAATTTCGGTATAATATATTTTTGATATTTTTAAAACTTTTAACAATACTATTTGTGTGTGCTTCTGAGGCAGTTATCTTTATTTTCAAGTTATTAGAAATTTCTTTAAATTGCTCGAGTGCTATATGGTTTTCAATATGAGGAATTATAATAGTTAAGCTTTCTTTAGAATTTGATATAAGCTTTTGAATTGTTTCATTGATCCTAATTACACTTCTTATTGTCCACACATTATTAGATAAACGTTTCTTAGTTGTACTTATTTCTTGAAGATAACTTTTCATCACATTTTCAATAGGTTTATTCAGACTTGAAACTTCATTGACGGAATTCTGAAGAATCACATTTAAATTTTCAGCGATTTTGTTCTCGACATTTTTAATAGCAGCAGAAAGATTATCATTATTTTCCTTAAGTAATTCATTGATTTTGTTCATATTGGTCTCAAAATTAGTTAACATATTTAACAGAAGCATTTTAAAATCGTTTCTGTATTGAAATATTGAATCAGTAATATTATCTATTGGTTTTGAGATCTCTTCAAATTCTTTTTCGATTAGTTCATGTAAATTATTTGTGAAATCAGCAACCATATTATCTAATTTTTCTTTGAACAAATCTTCGATGAGAGATATGGTTTCTTTTTTTTTTATATTTTCAATTAAATTTGATTTAATAGTATTTATAATTTTAATCAAATCAGCAAATTTCGTTTGAGTAATGCTTTTGATCTCTTGGTGAAGATCAGAGACCTTTTTTTTGACATTCTTTAATTCTTCCATTCCCTCAACGATATCTTCAACTTCTTGTTTCTGGATAGTAGAATCCTCATCAATATCTTTTTTAATTTCTTGAAAAACTTTTAGAATTGTATCTAACTCAATTACCTTATTCTCTTGAAAAATCATGTTTACTGAATGAATCATTAATTCTTGAATTGATTTTTTGATACTTGGTAAATTAGCGTTAATGTTTTCATAATAATTTAAAATTGGAAGAATTGGAGGGAGAACAGAATAGTGAATTACCATATCATGCTTTTCTGATGATAAATGAACTAATAAACCAGCATCAATTAGCTCATTTATAGAATCATTAAACTGTTCCATGGACGCGTTAGGTAAAATACTGGATAATTCATAATAAGAATGTGAAAATTTTCCTAGTGCTTTAAGATAAATCTCTATAGCATCTTCAGAAAGTTGAATTTTTCTCAAAAAGTCATCCATTCATTCTTCACCTATTTAGTTTACATATTTTTGACTAATTGATATAAAATTAAAACTCATATGTATTTTTATTTATATTAATTATAACTGTTTCTTTTCTAAAAAATATTTAAGGAATTCCTTAATACTCTTTTTTCTTTGTTTTAGAAAGATTAAACTAAAATTTAATACTCTTTTTTTCTTTGTTTTAGAAAGATTAAATTTTAAATAAGATTTCTGTCATATAATAATAAATTAAGACTGGAGAAATTAATATGTCGCAAAAAGAGGATATCTATTTTTATTTGGATTTAACGAAAGAGTTTTTAAAAAAGAAGGAAATCGTAAAATCAATTAAATATTATATTGAGGAAAAAAACAAGGTAAACTTAAACGGACATTATTCTCTTCTGGTTTTTCAAGAAGAAGGAAATCCAATATTTATTAATGATAAAAAGGATTATGAAATTATAACAAAATCGATTGAAGAGAACTGGAAAACACGTCCAAAAGAACAAAGTTATTTTGAAAATGGATTATTTTACATTTTTTCCTATATTGCTGAAACCGTGAGAAAAAAATCGAAGTATAATAGAATTATAATTATTACAGATACACCTTCTGATTTATCCGAGGATTATCAAGAAGCTTTATTTAATCTTGTGTCCAAAATTAAAAATTTTCCAACTTTTATCGACATATTAAGAGTTTCTGGTATGAGTGATAGATTTTTTAGTGATGATGTAAAATTGAATATGCTTGCGGCTGATACGAAGGGAGGTATCTTTTATATCAAGGATAGAAAGGAATTCTCTGACACAATTAAGAAATTAGTAAAAAATAAACAATATGTATCCACTTTTGTAGATAAACCTGAACGAATTAGAATTAGTAAAGAAGACTATGCATTTTACAATCATTTGGCAAAACCCTTAAAAAAACCGGAGAATGTAGAAGGTCTTTTATGTCATTTCTGTAAAGAAGAAGTTTGTCCTGTATGTACAGATATATATGATTTACCAATAGTTTGTGAGGATTGTAATTCAAGTTTCCATAACTGCTGTGTCACGAATCATGTAATAAATCATAATATAGGTATTCCAAATATTTTTCGCTGTCCAAATAAAGAATGTGATGTACTCCTTAAAATTGATGAGGATGAGATTATTGAGATTTCCGGTGAAGTTGAAGTTTCTACTGTGAAAGAATACTTGGAAGAGGAATTAGAGGAAATTTCTAATGAACTCCCTACAGTAAAACCTTTACCATCACTCTCTTCTACTGTAGATCCGGAACATAATGAAGAAAGAGAATCTTTAACGGAAATTGATGAATATCCTTTTCTTGAAGAGGAACAAGTCAAAACAATAAGAATCGGTGGCTTTTTCGGAAAAGTTTATACAGTAAAAAAAGTTGGTGATAAAATAATATATGAAAGAACTACACAAACTGCTTTTAAACCAAAAAGTACAGCTCAAAAAAAAGAGGAATTTACATCTAAAAAAGGTATTTCCTCAATAAATGAAAAAGAAAGAAAGAAAAATAGTTTTATTATATGTCCTCACTGTGGAAGGCAAAATAGCTCCCAACAAATTAAATGTTCTAATTGTGGGTCTAGGTTATGATATAAAGCGAAAAATTTGAGTTTTATAATACTTTTATAATATAATCTTTTAATAAAATTAAATTAAAAAGAAATTATGATAAAAGAGATCAAA
>JAEOTV010000052.1 GCA_016839635.1 Promethearchaeota archaeon
CCTGTGCAAGTTCGAGATTTTCGATATTAACCTTCTTTTTGTTACAAAATCAACAAAACATAACAATCGCAGAATAAGATCTTACTAATTACTACCTACTACTTATTATATATTATTATGTTTTGTTGATTTTGTAACAAAAAGAAGGTTAATATCGAAAATCTCGAACTTGCACAGGAGCGGCTTCAGTTACTACAACATTACTTGCAGCAGGACCTTTATCACCTTGAGTGATCTCAAATTCTACTTTATCGCTTTCATTTAGTGTAGCAAATTCATCACCCTTCTTAACAATAGCGCTGTGATGAACGAATATATCTCCTTCTTCTTCAGTTTCTATAAATCCATAACCTTTACGGTTATTAAACCATTTAACTGTACCTTCGGTCAAATATAAAACCAATTTTTATATATTAAAATTTTTTATAAGTTCGTATTGAACTATTTAAGAAAATGTATGATGGTGTAAATAGTTTATGTATTTCCAATTATATATTGAAAAATTTACAATATTTATTTGATTTAAAAAATTTTAAAAAAAATAAAGTCATTCTCTATCATCGGAAAACTTATAACTGTCTTTCTAGGTTTTATAAATCTTATAGAATTTTACCCAAAATCAATCCCTTATTTAGATTTATAATATATTTGATGATTTCGTTCAAAAAAAATGTTACTTTAATGTAATTCGTAATAGATCTTTAGCTAGAATTGTGTTAGGGAAAATTTCTTTAGCTTCTTCCAATAACCTTAAAGCATCATCTTGGTATCTAGCAGAAATATGGGTTAAAATAAGTTGTTTTGCATTCATTTTTTTTGCATCATTTGCGGCATCCACGGATGTAGAATGTTTTTTCTCTTCAGCTTTTTCTGCTAAAACTTTAGCAAATGTTGCTTCATGAATTAAAATATCTGAATTTCTTCCTAAAACTATTAAAGAATCACAAGGTTTCATATCTCCAGAGTAGGTTATTTTTCTTCCTGGTATCTCAGAGCCGACAATTCCTTCCTTAATAGGATCTATCATCTTTCCATTGAATTCAATAATTTGTCCTTCTTGTAATTTTTTCCAGAGGTTACTTTCAGGGACTCCTAGGTTTCTGGCGCGTTCAGGAACGAATTTACCATAACGTGGTTTTTCAATGAAGGCATATGCGAAAGCAATTATTGAATGTTCTACCAAAGCATATTCTATTGAAAAATATTTCGAGTCATAAATGATGTTTCTATTAATATCGAGGGTTCTCTTTGGTATTTCAGAATCTAATCCTTCAAATTCTATTAATTTCTGGTTTTGATAATCAATTTCTACAATCTTTATTGGATATTTGGCTTTTAAGCCAAGTATTTTTCTATGGATGAATAAATAAAGAAAAAGATTTCGTGGGCCGAATATTATCATTGGTGCAGTTCTACCATTTAAACTTAAGCGAAAAAGGAAAGGAGGGAGCCCTAATAGATGATCTCCATGAAAGTGGCTAATAAAAATTTTCATCGGTTTATTAAATTTTAAACCAGCTTCTGCGAATTTGCGCTGGAAATCTTCTCCGCAGTCAAATAAGAGAATCTGATTTTTGTATTTCAATGCTACAGAGGGTAAGTTTCTTTCTTTAAGAGGAGTTGCAGCTGCACTACCTAAAATAATAAGCTCCATTTTATTGTATTTAAACCCTTTTCCGTAACTGAGCAATCTCTAATTTTTGTTCATTAGTTCGTTTTTGTAAGTTTTCAACTCTATTTTTAAGCTCTCTAACTCTTAAATCTAAGTTAGGATCTTCTCTTATAGGTTGGACTTGAGTTTGAATGTTTAGACTATCCAATTGACGTTGTAAATCATTGATTTTTTCATCTTTTGATCTCAATTGGTTCTCTAATTGTCTATATTTTCCTTTTATCTGAACAGCCTCATTTTTAATGGTTTCAATTTCTTCCTCCTTTGTTTTAAGTTGCTTTTGAAGAAAGATTGCCATTTCTCTTTGCATTTTGAGTTTTCCTTCTAACTCTCCTTGAGGTTCCACAGATTCCATAGGCTTTACTTCTTGATATTTTTTGAGATCTGCTTTAAGGGATAGTATTCGTTGTTTAGCTTTATTTAATTTGCTTTGTAGATCATCCTGTAACGTTTTCATCATTTCACTTGAAACTATATCATCTTGTTCAAAATTCGCGGCAATTTCCGCTTTTTGTAAAGAAATAATTTCTTTCTTTAATTCTTTAATTTCATTATTTTTATGTTTAATTAGATCTTTTTGTTCATTGATCTCCTTTTTAAATTCTTTTACTTTTGTAATATCTTTTTCATGTTTCTTATCTTTTTTATCTGATTTTTCAATTTTATGCTTTAATTCTGCTATATATCTTTTAGATTTGGTTAATTGGTTCTGAAGATCTTCTATTAATTCCTTTGTCATTGAATCATTGCTTTTATCTTTAGATTCAATACTAGAATTTTCTAATTTTTGTTTTAAATCTAAATTTTCTGATTTCAATATTTCATTCTCTGCTTCTTTTTGGCTCAGTTGTTCACTGATCTCTTCACTACCAGCTTTTTGAAATCTCAATTTATTAATTATTGAACGTTGGTTATTAACTTTATCTTGGAGTTCTTTTACTAGCATATTAAGTGGGGTTTTACTCCTCAAATCTTCAACTCTAATAACCGAAGATTCACTCAGTTGAGATTTCATTCTATCAAATTCTTGTTGAAGTTGTACTTTCTCTTTTCTTAAAAATCCCATGCTATTCTTTAATTCTCGGATTTGTCTATCTTTTTCATCGAGTTCAATAGCTAATTTTGAATCTGACGATTGTTGTTTCCTACTTTTTTTTTTTACATCTTCCTCTGGAATTAAAGCTTCCAATCTCATAATATTGTCTTCAAGTTCTTCTATTCTATCAAGTAGATTATGGATCTCTTTAT
Organism: Promethearchaeota archaeon; assembly: GCA_016839635.1. The sequence continues at coordinate 2,921 of JAEOTV010000052.1, forward strand.
CTTTTTTATCAAGCTCTACCTTTAAATCATTGATCCGGGCTTTTAACGCATCTTCAGACATGAAAAAGAATCACCTTTACTTTATATTAGAATAATACAATTTTAGAAATTAAAATTTAACTTATCAATCCCATAACCATCTTATCTTATTACTAAAATAAAAATGTTTAGTACAGACTAAAATCCTTTATAGAAAATTTATTAATTTTCTTAAGTATAGGAATAAGACTTAAGAAGTTAAAAATCATAAAAATCAAAAATAAAACTATGAAAAAAAGAAATGGTACGTATAAGGGAGGTAAATAAATTTGTTCAAATAGAAATAATGAATTTACAATCATTCCGATTCCTAGACTTAATATTAAAGAAGGAAATATGACAAAAACTGACTCTAAAAAAAGTATTTTTTTAAGTGATCTAGTTTTTGAACCGATAGCTCGCATAATAAGAAAATCTTGAGCTTTCTCTAATATTCCTGATTTTTGATAATTATATAATGATAAAATTGCAATAGTAGATATCAGCATAATTAATATTATTGGGTATATCGATAAAGAGCTCACGAAATTTAAATTTGCTTGGAATACTTGATCTAATCTTAAATATGTAAATTTCTCTCCAATAGAGTTAGTAACATTATCAAGTGTTTCCCTAATTCCCTCGAAGGTTCCAGGATTTAGTTTTAACATAATTAAATTCACCTCATCATTAACCATGTTTAATAAATTCCTCGACTCATTAATACTTATATATCCACCCCACCCAGAATAAAAACTATCGATAACAACCCCCGCAATATGGAATACTTTACCAAACCCAGTAATTTCTAATCTTTGAAATAACGGAACATCAAAAAAGTTTTGAGCTAAACCATCAGCAATCGTCATATTAAAATAAGCATCCTCTTCAGTAAAAAAACTTCCTTCTATTTCAAAATTTTGAATTATATTTTTAGGATTCACTCCAATTATAGGAATATTGTCTTCTCGATCCTGACCAACAGTAATATAGGAGCCATCTTCTGCTATATATGTTCCAGTAAGTTCCTCTACATCATAAAAACTTATTATTCTTTCATCAATTTTTTCAATTTCATCATGATTATCTAAAATTTGTACATCACTCAAGTTAAAGAGGTATTGTGAATCTGTAAAATTTATACTTGCCTCATCAACTAAAAGGGAGGGATCAGAAAACATCTTATACATTAAAGAATAATTATATACAACATCTTCATGTCCTATAATCACAATGTTTTCGTTTTGTGATTTATTTATCCACTCCTGAGAGGAAAAATTTAGTATGATTGTTCCTAAACCTAATGTAAATATCAACAACCCAATGATAGAAAACAAAATTAAATATCTCTTAAATTCACCCTTTTTTCTTATTGTATTAACAACGGCAATTTTAATATTAAAACCAAATGAAGTTAACCATTTTGGAACAAGTTTTAAAGGCTTTCCTGCATTATAGTTATAAGGAATATCTTTAGAGAAAGTTTGATTTATTTTTTGTTTCCCAATTCTCCTTATTGCATAACCACTCACAAAAAAAATACCAATTATGCAAGAGAAAAAAATAAATGGAGTGTAGAAGAAGTCAATTTGAATTATAATCGGAAAATTGAAAAAAAACATCAATAAAGCGAATATTCCGAATATTACTAATCCTAAAATTAGACCTAATATAAAACCAATAAAAAATAAAATATACACTTCAAATAAATAAAAACTATATAATTTCCGAGGGAGAGTTCCTAAAGATTTCATAATAGCAATATCTTTCTTTTTGGAAATAATTAATGTAGTACTAACACCAACGACTATACCAATTGTTAATACTATCAACAAGATCTGAATTAAACTATTAAACTGTTTATAAGCAAGACTAATTCCACTTGAGAAATAATACGGATTCAGAAATGAAGGTTGAATAAAAATGTTTAATCCAAGAGATGAGGTAAAATAAATTATGAATTCTGTAATTGTGACGATTAAAATTATGATAATTAAAAATGGAAAATTCGATTTCTTTTTCCGATATAAGTCTTTCACCGCAAAATCAAATGATGACATATTTTCTATAATTTTTTATTCGAATTTTTTTATTATTTCTTCATTTATAATTTTACCATCATCAAAAGAAAGAATTCTATCAGCTAAATTTATTAAATAATCATCATGTGTAGCGATTATGATTGTTCTAACATCATCTTTTAACTCTTTAAAGAGATCTCTAATAAATTGACTTGTTTTTTTATCTAGATTAGCAGTTGGTTCATCAGCTAAGATCATCGGAGGGTTATTTGCTAATGCTCTTGCTATTGCAACCCTCTGTTGTTCTCCAGCAGAAAGTTGAAACGGTAAGTGTTCTCTCCTATCAAGAAGGCCCATCTTTCTTAATAATTCTTCTGCGTGTTTTCTCTGTTCCTTAAAAGCTACTCCTGAAAGATTCATTGGAAACATAACATTTTCCTCAGCAGTGAGAGTACTGATAAGATTGTAATTTTGAAAAACAAAACCTGTATTTAAGAGTCTCCAAGTTGTTAACGATTCTTCCTCCATATCTGAGATTTTTACACCATAAGAATATAATATTCCTTTATTAGGTGAATCCAAACCTCCTATTAGATTTAAAAAAGAGGTCTTACCTGCCCCACTAGGCCCTTTAATGACTAAAAACTCTCCATTATGAATTGATAATGATACATTATCAACCGCTCGAACAATAAAGTTTCCAATTTCATAATCTTTAAATAGCTCTTCACAAACAATTGCATATTTTGCGCTTATTTCTTTCAAAAAATCAGTTTTTGAGATAATTTTATCTCCTTTTACTGAATTCTCTTGCTCAGTATTATTTATGGAGTTATCTATTTCTGGCACGATGATTATAATAATTATTTATTTAAATTATTAGTGTTCTATTTAGTTATTTGTGATGATAATCTGAAAACTACATTATTCTACATGATGAATTTATAAGAATTGGTATTAATTTATTGAATTTATATTTCTTTAATATTTTAAATAAGACCCTTAGATTGATTGAATACGTATATTTAAGGATTAATTTTTGGCTATTTCAACTTTTGTTAAATTAACTTTAAATATTAAAGTATCATAATTATACAATAGAGGGAAGATTGAGAAAATACAAATAATATCCCCTAAGGAAAAGAGGGATTCCCTTTTTCGTGGAATTTCCTAATTAAAATGGTAACTAAACTAAATTTTGCAAAATCTTAAACACACATGTTGAGATTTTGTTTTTTTCTCATCTCCCTCTCTCTCTTTTTAAAATTTCGAATTTATCTTATTTTGAATAATATATTTTTATATTAAAATAAGATTTAAAGGAGAAATTTAATTTACTTTAGTATTAATTACCTTATTTATTTCGTTAAGAAAGGAGATATTTATGGATTTTGAAAAATTAACCGAATTAGTAATTGAATTGGAAGTGGATGATATTGCCGATGCTGTGAAGGAAGCATTAAATGAAGGAAAGGATCCATTCGATATATTAAACTCCTTAAAAGAAGGAATGGATGAGGTTGGACGTCTTTATGAAGAAAAAGAATATTATTTGACAGAACTTGTTCTAGCTGGAGAAACAATGAAGGAAGCATTTAGTATTTTGAAACCTGCTTTAGCTGCTTCAGATAAATCAGAGGATAAAGTGAAAATAATTATTGGAACTGTTAAAGGAGATAACCATGACATAGGAAAAAATATTTTGGGTTCCTTACTCTTAAGTTCAGGGTTTGAACTATATGATTTGGGAATGGATGTTGATGAAAATACAATTGTTGAAAAAGTAAAGGAAACGGGAGCTAGTATTGTCGCGTTAAGTACTTTATTAACTATGACTGTAGAGCATATAAAAGTTGTTCATGAAGCTTTACAAAAAGCAGGAGTTCGTGACAAAGTTAAATTAATTGTTGGAGGGGCTCCTTTAAGTATGGAACTTGCAAAAAATCTTGGAGCTGATGATTTTGCAGATGATGCAGTGGATGGAGTGAGACATATCAAAAGACTTGCTGGAATAGAATAAAATTTTTCTTCTATGTTTGAAATTTTTTTTTGTATCTAAACTTTAAATCATTTACCATAAAGAATTTATAATTTATAAACACCTTTTTTGATATATTTTATATATCTTTCTTAGTTAGTATTGAAGTATATTAAATTATAATAAGAAGATTTATACTCTTTTTGAATCGTTTATATCTCAAGGAAATAATTATAATATAATCCTTTCAAGGAGGTTTTTAAATTGAACAATGAACAAAGTGAAGAAACTGAGATTAAAGAGATTTTAGATACTAGAGGCCTTTATTGCCCAGAACCATTATTTGAAGTAAGAAATTTAAGTGAAACTCTTAATGTAGGGCAATGTTTCAAAGTTATTGCTGATGATCCTGCAGCAGAAGAAGATCTTAAAAGATGGGCTAAAAGAACTGATACAAAAGTGGTAGAATTTAATAAAAATGGTGAAGATTTAATATTCATTTTTAAGAAAATGAAATAACTAAGAGTGTAAAAAAATGAGTGTTTACTTAGATTACCAAGCAGCTAAACCAGTGGATCCTCGTGTATTTAAAGCTATGAAACCTTATTTTACTAAAGAATTTGGTAATCCATCTTCATTACATAATTATGGATATATTGCTACTAATTCTTTAGAAGATGCTAGGATTAAAATTGCTGAGTTTATTAACGCTCCAAGTCCAGATGATATCATCTTTACTTCTGGGGCTACTGAATCAAATAATTTAGGAATAATTGGTGCAGCTCTTCGAAATCAGAGAAAAGGAAAACATATTATTATCTCAGAGATTGAGCATATTTCAATATTAAATATTGCTAAATACTTAGAGAAACAAGGTTTTAGAGTGAGTAGAGTTCCCGTGGACAGATTTGGTATCATTAATCTCGGTAAATTAGAACGAATTATAACTGAGGAGACAATTTTAATCTCGATTTCTACAGCTAGTAATGAAATTGGGTCACTTCAACCAGTAGAAGAAATTTCGGAACTTGTTCAAAAGAAAGGCATCTGGTTTCATTCTGATGCTGTAGCGAGCGAAAGTACCATCCCTATTGATGTACAAAAAGTTCCTTTTGATTTATTGACTTTATCTTCGAATGATATCTATGGCCCAAGGGGAGTAGGAGCTTTATACCTTAAGAAAGGAGTAAGAGTAAACCCTGTTATTATTGGAGGGGGTCAAGAGAAAGGTATGAGGTCTGGATCTGAGAATATGCCCGGGATAATAGGATTTGCCAAAGCAGCTGAAATAATGAAGGCAGAAATAAATGAAGAAGCTGCTCGTTTAAAAATTCTTAGAGATAAATTAATTAGGGAAGTTTTAAAGATTCCTAAATCATATTTAAATGGGCATCCCGAGAATAGGACGCCCAATAATTCTAATTTCCGGTTTGATTATATTGAAGGCGAATCATTGCTTATCTCTCTAAAAGATGAAAAAGTGGAGGTAGCAACAGGTTCTGCTTGTTCTTCAAAGACTCTTGAACCATCCCATACGCTCATGTCATGTGGTTTATTGCATGAAGAGGCACATGGGAGTTTATTATTAACTTTAGGGAGATTTACAGAAGAAAAAGATATTGATAGAATTATAGAAGTATTACCCGGAATAGTAAGAAGGCTAAGGATTTTATCACCACTTACGCCTTCGGATTTATTAAAAAAATTACAAGAGGAGGAAAATTAAATGAGTGTACATAAATATACTGATAAGGTTATGGACCATTTTCGGAATCCACGAAATGTAGGGACAATTGAAAATCCAGATGGATATGGAAAGGTTGGAAACCCGGTATGTGGAGACTTAATGGAAATTTTCATAAAAGTAGGGAAAAATGACAAAGGGGAAGATATTATTGATGATATTAAATTCAAAACTTTCGGTTGTGGCTCTGCAGTATCAACTTCATCAATGGTAACTGAGATGGCTAAAGGATTAACACTTGATGCTGCATATGAGATTACACGAAGCGATGTAGCGGAAGAATTGGATGGATTACCTCCAATTAAAATGCATTGTTCAAATCTAGCCGCTGATGCCTTAAAAGCTGCGATAAATAATTATCGTGAGGGTACAAAGCCAGAAGTAGAGGTAGTTACTTCATGTCAACTGGAAGTTCGAGTAATTCTGGGGATTGATGCGTTTAAGGGGAAAGGAGTCTATCTGGAAGCTCCTGATCTTGAGGAATTAAGAGAGAAGAGAACATTGATAGTCGATACAGGGGATGATTCTTTAGAGTTGGCACTCAAATTAACTGAATACACTGGAAGAGTTATAGTAGTAACTTCTGCGAAAGGAATCCCTGGAACTGTGGAAATCGCAAAAGAATTGAAGCAATCTGATGTGAAGATATTGCACCAATCAGAGCTAAATGAGATCAAAGGAGAGCTGGATGAGGTAGAAAAGGTTGTAATACATGATTTCGACGAGGATGAAAATTACGAACTATTTGTGGATGTAGTTATAATTTTAGATTATAGAAGTTAATTTTTTTTTTTACTTTTTCATTGATTCTAAAATATAATCAGTGATGTATTTACTTTCTTTTTCCATTCGATTTTTATAGTTTACATATCTGAAATTAAACACACATAATGGACAAGATGTAACGATTTCTTTAGTTCCAATATTCTCAAATAATTCTTTTCCAATTTTAATACAAATACTACTATCAACCCCTCTAATGCCTGATCCCGCTCCACAACATGGAGAATCTTTTGGATTAGGAGTTAATTCTTTAATTTCTAAACCGCATTTCTTTAAAAGCTCTCGAGGTTCAGAGTATAGAGGACCATTTTTATATTTTCTTCCTACTCGGCAAGGATCGTGATATGTAATTGGTTTATTTAATGGTTTTAATGTGATTTTATTGCTTTCTTCCAACTCATAAAGAACATCAATTATGTGTCTCACATTTAGATTGAAGTCTTTAAAATATTTTCTGTATACTTTATCAAAGGCATATAAACAACCTCCACATGTAACTATTAAATTTTTTACTCCTGTTATTTTAAACATTTCAATGTTCTCATGAAAAATTTTCTTAGCTAGTTTAAGATTTCCAGCGGAATATACATATTCACCGCAACATGGTTCTTCTTCCAAAATCTTAAAGTTATAACCAGCAAGTTTTAAAATTTCATAAGGAGCAAAAGCACTTTCTTTTACTCGAAATGAGGACATGCATCCTAAAAATAACAGAGTATCTGAATCTTTCTTTTCAAACAATTCTTTTATTTTATAACTCTCAGGTAACCAATTTAGTCTGTCTTCTGGATTTCCACCAACAGAGTTGTCTTTTTCAATAATTCCATTTATTATTTTATGGTGTACTTCTAAGGGTGCTTGGTTTTCTTCCACGAGCCTAGCTTTTGATGAATGAATAATTTCAGATATCTGAATTTCTTGTTGACAAGTTAAATCACACAATCCACATAAAGTACAAGTATAAAGCCCGATGCGTTCATCTTCTGTAATCTGAATATTAGAAAAAACTTTTTCAGCTATTTTTAATCTTCCGTTAGGAGATTTAAATTCATCGAAAGTAACTTTGTAAGTATCACAAACTTCCATACAATCCATACAATCTATACATGAATTTATTTCGGTTAATAATTCATTAACATCCATTTTAATATCATTTATTTTAATAGTGGATTATTTAGTAATGTTTCTAACTTATAATAACCAAATTTATATTAATCCCCTTATAAAAAAGGTTAAGATATCAAAATTATTATAGTATAGTTGGCAATTATTATGGAAAGAGTAGTAATAGTTGGTGGTGTTGCAGGAGGGGCTTCTGCTGCCGCTAGATTAAGACGCTTAAAAGAAGACTTCGAAATAATTATGTTAGATCGAGGTCCATACGTATCATTTGCAAATTGCGGATTACCTTACTATGTTGGGAATATAATAAAGGATCGTGAATCTTTAGAATTAGTTACACCAGAAATATTCCTCGAGAGATTTAATATTGATGTTCGGGTTAATAATGAGGTAATTTTAATTAATAAAGACAAAAAAAATGTTGAAGTAAAAGATTTAAAACGATTAAATGAATATACTCTTGATTATGATTATTTAGTTCTAGCAACTGGGTCAAAACCAATAGTTCCTCCATTTGCTGGACTTGATGATGTCCCTTATTTTACAATATGGACAATACCAGATGCTATTAAAATACATGATTATGTTGAAAAGTCTCATATAAAAAAAGCAGTCATTGTCGGAGGAGGTTTTATTGGATTAGAAATGGCAGAAAATTTAGCGCAGAAAGGAGTTAAAATAAAAATCATTGAAATGCTGGATCAAGTCATGCCACCAATTGATAAAGAAATAGCTCAATTTATTCATCAAGAATTAATATTGAATGGAGTCTGTCTAGTTTTAGAAGATCCTGTTGATTCATTTGGTAGAAATAATAAAGACGAACCGTTTGTTAAAACAAAAAGTGGTAGGATAATAGAAACGGAACTAATAATATTATCTATTGGGATTAGACCAGAAAGCAAACTGGCTAAAGAAGTTGATTTAGAAGTTAATGAAAGAGGATACATTGTTGTTAATAATAGAATGCAAACATCTATTCCAAGTATTTACGCGGTGGGTGATATTATTCAAGTTGATCATTTTCAAACTAAAAAGCCAGTGTCCATTGCATTAGCAGGTCCAGCAAATAAACAAGGAAGAATTGCGGCAGATAATATTGCTGGAAGAAGTTCAGAATATAAAGGAGTTCTAGGAGCATCTGTTGTTAAAGTATTTGATCTAACAGTTGCATCTGTAGGTTTAACAGAAAAACAGTTAAAAAATCTAAATATTGAACATAATAAAATCTATATTCATCCTAATAATCATGCAGGCTATTATCCTGGAGCAATACCAATAACATTAAAACTAATTTTTGAAGTTCCAAGTGGCAAAATCCTTGGAGCTCAAGCTGTTGGTGGTCCAGGTACAGAGAAAAGAATCGATGTGATCTCAACTGTAATAAAATTCAATGGCACTGTTTTTGATTTGGAAGAACTAGAATTAACATACGCTCCCCCCTATGGTTCTGCTAAAGATCCTGTAAATATGGCAGGTTTTGTTGCATCTAATTATCTCAGAAATGATATGCCAATTATTCATTGGCATGATTTCACTAATATCACGAATAATGGGAGTATTTTATTAGATGTTCGGACTAAAG
>JAEOTV010000271.1 GCA_016839635.1 Promethearchaeota archaeon
CCATATTCATTACAATACTCTTACCCATAATAAAAGCGTGAGCCTTTAATTTTAGCAAATAAGAAGTAATTTTCTTCCCTCTCATTTCTTGTGCTTCTAATATCTTTTTATTAGAGCCTGCTAAGATAGGAATATAATGCAACATTATTATTAAAGATCCAACCAGGACTGAAGGGAATCGTAATTTAGTTAAGGCATCTATAAATTCTGAATAAGTTAATGTGGAAAAAAATGACATAAAAATAAAAAGTGCCCCAAAAACTCTTAAAAAAATAAGAGAGGCCAGATATAATCCTTCTTTATAAATTATGATTGGAATTCCAATATTGAATCTATATAATTGAAACTCCCCTACATAAAAAGGAATAAAAATTGTAATTAAAAAAACAAAAGGGATGACAACTTTCAATCTTATAATGATTCTTATAATATTTAACCTTAGAATTATATCAGTGGTGATAGTAACAAATAGAATTGTAAAAATCAGATAAAAATCTTCAATAACAAGAAAAGGTATTACTAAAATAAAGGGTAAAATTAGGCGAATTAAGGGATGAATCTTCATTAAATAAATCTTTTCATTCTCATGCCTAAAAGGTAAGGTTGTTTTCAAGAGTGTATCAACTATTTAGCTTATCAAAAAGTTTATACTTATTTTTAAAAAAGTAATGATTTAAATTTTTCATACTCTTTTATAATATAGTAACATTTTAATTCTTCATTATAAAAAAAATTAACCTTAATATTTTAAAAATGCATTTACCAGATGGATTACTCGATCCAGCAACTCTAATTATCCTTTGGATTGTTGTAATATTATTAATGATTTTAGGATATTTTAAAATGGGAAAAATTTTTGAAAAAGAGGATTCTGAGAAACTTATTCCTTACATAGGTGTTTTGGCTGCTACTATTTTTGCATTTCAGTTTGTTAATTATCCCGTTCCTGGTGGTACTTCTGGTCATTTAATTGGAGGAACTTTAGTAGCGGTTATATTAGGACCATGGGCTTCCGTAATCATACTCTTTTTAGTATTGGTCGTACAAAGCTTATTTGGAGATGGAGGTATTCTAGCATTAGGAGCAAATACTTTCAATATGGGAATAATCGGGGGAATAATTGGATTTTATTTTGTTGTATTTATAGTAAAAATTCTCAATAAAACGTCTATTAAGAAGGAAATGAAAGTTACAATTGCTACTGCCATTGGTTCTTATATTGCTATCATTTTAGCCTCATTTATGTGTGGAATTGAATTAGGTCTTACTGGTGCTGTTCCCATAGGGATTGCAATCCCTGCAATGGTATACTGGCACCTTCTTATAGGTATAGGGGAAGCAACTATTTCTGCTTTAATTGTGTTCTATATATATAGAGTTAAACCAGATTTAATCACAACTGAATCATATATGGAAGAAAAAGTGATAATTATTAATCTTACTAAATATAAAAAACCAATTATTTCAATATTCTTAGTAGTTGGAGGTTTATTATTGATGATTGCAGTTGGATTTACAATAGGAATTTTATCTGATGCTCCAGATGGATTAGAACGTGTATTGATAGACCAAAATGGTGAGTCATGGTTAGAAAATTTAGCATCTCCCTGGATTCCACTGCTCAGTTGGATAACAAATGATTATGGTGCGGCAATTGTGGGTATTATATTCACTATATTTATGATGACTTCCGCATTCTATCTAATCATTCGTTATAAGAAAAAATATTCATTAAATATGCCCAAATAAGAAAGTTCTTACTATATTTAAAGAAAAAAATTTTTAAAAAAAAATTTATTTATAATTTTATTTGTTTCCAAATTTTTTGAATAGCTGTACGCCTAAAATTACAATTACAATGCTTACTATTGAAACTACAGCAAAATCGATTAATATATTACTACTTAACAATGAAGCACCACTATATATTGACTTTATCGCATCAGTTACATAATAACTTGGAAGTGCCATTGCAATGGATCTTGTATTAGTAGTAAGTGGTATAAAAGTACCAAAAAACATTTGTGGTAGTATAAATATAAACGACAAGCCGGTTGCTGTTCCAGAGCTTTTCGAAATAGTTGCTGTAATAAGACCTAATCCTACAGAACTGAGAGAGAATATTGCCATTAATAGAAAAGCAAACAGAAATTCTCCTATATTAGTGTTGGGACTGAATCCAAAAGGCAAGGCAAGAATGAATACTATAATAACTTGTAACATTGTTACAATCATGTTTGAAATGATTTGGCTTCCCATAAAATCTCCCGAAGTCATTGGTGTTGTATTCAACCTTTTTAATAAACCTTGTTCTCTTAAATCACTAAAAGATTGAGCAACTATCATAATTATGAATATGCAAGCATATGCAAATAATCCAGGAGCCATTAAATTAAAACTCATTCCTAGTTCTGGATCACTGAAAGCGAAACCAAATATTAATGTAAGCACTGCTGGAAATAAAAGCATTAGAAATAAGTATGCCGGTTCAAAAAGAATTCTTTTTAAATCCATTTTTAATAATGCTAAAATTCTCTGTATTTTCATTTAAATCCCCTCCATAATTCTTCTACCTGTAATTTTCATAAAAACACCCTCTAAGTTATCTGTTTGGTATTTTTCCATTAATTCTTTAGGTGAACCAATATCCAATAGTTCTCCATAATCTATAATAGCAACTCTATCACATAATGCTTCTGCTTCCTCAATATAATGAGTAGTTAAGAATATTGTTTTGTTTACTTGTTTTAGGCTTCCTATAAATTCCCATGTTTTTCTTCTAACACGCGGATCCATTCCAACTGTAGGCTCATCTAAAAATAAGATCATTGGATCATGAATTAAAGCAATTATCATGTTTAATTGACGAAGCATACCTCCACTATAACCTTTAGACTTTCTCTTACTAGCTTTTGCAAGATCTAAAGTTTTTAAAAGTGTTTCTGTTCTTCTTTTAATCTCATCTTTAGGCATTAAATGGAGATTCCCAAAAAGTTCAATATTTTCTTTACCTGACAGTTGCTTAAAAACAGCTGCTTCTTGAGGACAAACTCCAATTAACTCTTTTATATTCGGTAAATCTTCATGAATATCATAACCATTTATCAAAGCGGTTCCAGCGGTAGGTTTAAGTAACCCAATCAACATTTGAATAGTTGTAGTTTTTCCAGCGCCATTTGGTCCTAAAAAACCAAA
>JAEOTV010000037.1 GCA_016839635.1 Promethearchaeota archaeon
ATATAACATCAATTTCCTTAATTTAATTTCAATAAAATTTTGTAATTTTTAATTATCAAATAAAATTATTTTTATTAGATGTTAATTGTAAATGTTGTTGAGTTTATATTTTTTACTATAATTCAGCGTAACTATCGAGTTTTAATGAGTAGTACATTAAATAAATATTAATGCTAATATGGATTTTTTATATATCTTATTCTAATAGGTTCAACAGGTACATAATTAAACATTACTAATTAAAGAGGATTTTTTACTTGAAATAAGAGTAAAGAAATTCAATCTTCGCAGTAGTTCGATTTAAAATTAGACTTCAAGTGGAGTTCAATTTTTCAAACTATATATTACCAAATTTCATAATAATAATTTAGAAGAAATTTAAATAGATGAGAGGTGAAAATTTGATACAACATAGATGTTAAATAAATCTAATTAAACAATTTTAGAAGAGTAGTAAGTTTTAAGTATAAATATTAAAGGATTTTTAATAAAATAAGAAATATAAACGAGTTGAAATTTAACTTAGTATTAAAAAAAATTATTGAAAATATTAGGGATAGATATGGTAAATGGATATACGGGTAATATTCTTAGAGTTGATCTAACAAATGAGAGGGTATCTATAGAGAATCCCGATGAGATTTTCTACCGTAGATATATAGGAGGCGAAGGATTTGTAGTTTATTACCTCTTAAAAGAACTAAACGCTGATATTGATCCATTGGGTCCAGAAAATAAGTTAATTTTTGCTACAGGTCCATTAACTGGTTTAGCAATTCCGGGTACAGGAAGAAATAGTGTCGGAGCAAAATCTCCTTTAACAGGAGGATTTGGTGAGGCTGAAGTTGGGGGTTATTGGGGTGCAGAGTTAAAACACGCAGGGTTTGATGCGATAATAATAGAAGGAAAAGCAAAAAATCCTGTTTATTTATGGATAAATGATGAAGAAGCAGAAATTAAGGATGCAAGTCATCTTTGGGGCAAAAATACGGGTGAGACCGAAGCAATAATTAAAGAAGAGCTAGGTGGTAAATTTATCCGAGTAGCTCAAATTGGTTCTGGAGGAGAAAACTTAGTACGTTATGCTTGTATTATAAACGATTTAAGAAATGCTGCTGGTCGTAGTGGTATGGGTGCTGTAATGGGATCCAAGAATCTAAAAGCTATAGCTGTAAAAGGCCATAAAAAGCTTGATGTCAGTAATAAAGAGAATTTAAGATCAAAAATAAGAGAATTTAACGACGTCGCTTATAAACCCATTTCGGGATATTTTAAGTATGGAACTGGATATGGGATAATGGAACAATTTGCTTCGACTGGAAATCTTCCAACACGGAATTTCAGAGATGGCGATTTTAAATACGCGAAGGATTTAGACCCGGGTATTATGAAAGAAGAAATTGGACTTAAAATGGAAGCTTGTTATGCTTGTTCAATTAGGTGTAAGAAGATTGTTGATATTGGAGAACCTTGGAATGTTGATCCTATCTATGGAGGTCCGGAATATGAGTCAATTGGTGCATTTGGTTCAAATTGTGGTATAAATGATTTAAAAGCTGTTTGTAAAGCTAATGAACTTTGCAATAAATATTCTTTAGATACAATATCTACTGGAGTTTCTATTGGTTTTGCAATGGAATGTTATGAAAATGGAATCCTTACGGATAACGATATGAATGGTATAAAGTTAAATTTTGGAAATGCTGAAGCTATGGTTCAGATGGTTGAATTAATTGCAAAACGTCAAGGAATAGGCGATATTTTAGCAGAGGGTGTTAAAAGAGCTGCTGAAAAGATAAAAAATGGATCAGAAAAGTTTGCTATGCATGTTAAAGGTCAAGAGATCCCTATGCATGAACCTCGCTTAAAGCAAGGTTTGGGGGTTGGATATGCAGTTTCACCTACAGGAGCAGAACATATGGCAAATATGCATGATCCTTCAATTGCAAGTGAAAGATCTATTGCTGTTCATACTGCTATAGGAATTTTAGAACCTCTTAAGATTGATGATATTGGAATTAAGAAGATTAGAGCATTGGTTTATTATACAAATTGGCGTAATTTGTTGAATGCATTATTAATATGTTATTTCGTACCGTGGGATTATGTTGACATACCTGAAATTGTTAGAGCAGTAACTGGCTGGTATACATCGTCTTGGGAATTAATGAAAGTAGGAGAGAGAATCACAACCATGGCAAGAGTTTTCAATACAAGAGAAGGACTTACAAAGGATGATGATTGGTTACCTGAAAGATTTTTCCAACCTCATACATCAGGAGCTCTCTCAGAAACCGTAATAAAATCAGATGAGTTTAAAAATGCAATCTCAAATTATTATAAAATGATGGGCTGGGATGAGGATGGAATCCCAACAAAATCAAAATTAGAAGAATTAGATATCAATTGGGTCTCTCAGTATCTTTGAAATTCCATAATCTATGACTTTTTTTATATATTCATACTTCAGCTAAATAATTACCTTTTAAATCTTCGTATAATTCTTTTTTATTTTCTTTTAAAAGCTTGAATATATCTTTCAGTTCTTCCTGAAAGTTTATTTTATTACCCTCTACATCAGTAATTTCAAGTATAGCTTTATTTTGTCTAAATTTTTCAAAGACCAAATTGATATCGTAGATATTTACATGTGTTTCTTTAAAAAAATCTAAAAGATGATGCAAATAAAGTGCTTTGATATAGCCTTTTTTATTTATCTCTTTCTCATAGAAATATTGTATTTGTCGAAAAATTATGTTTTCGTTATTCACATCAAAATCAACAGCATCTTGTTTGTAAAATGCCCAATTAAATCCATAATCTATAGCTCTATTTACCATATCCGCTATTTTTTTTTCTATTCCGGCTTTTTTAGCCCACTTATTATGAATAAACCAATTAGGAATTTCTCAACCACTTTTCATATACTATTTTTTGAAAGATAAATAAAATAAAAAATTATAGTACATTAATTAAAATTAAGAATTCTAAAAATTATTTAGTAATCTAAAGTTTTTTCAAAACAATGGTAAAAAGTAAATCAAAGTTCCCAAAGGAAGGTAAGTTTATAGTTGCAAAAGTTACAGAAGTACAGCATCAATATGTTTACGTTGATTTAATTGATTTCGACGGTTTGGATTCTGAAGCGTGCGCTAGAGGGATGATCCATATTTCTGAAATTAGTTCCCGGTGGATTAAAAACATACGTAATTACGTTCGTATTGGTCAAAGAGTAGTTCTGAGAGTTCTGAGAGTAGATGCAGAAAAAGGACATGTAGACTTATCATTGCGAAGAGTCAATTCAGCTCAGAGAGAGAACAGAATGAAGGAATGGAAATATGCGCTAAAATATGAAAATTTACTCCAATTTTTAACCGAAACAGAAGGTATTGATATGACTCTAAGTGAAGCTTATGAATTAATTGGTTTTCCAGTTTTGGATCTATTCGAAACATATCAAGAAACTATTGAAGGTCTTAAAGAAAGTGGTGAGGAAATTTTATCAGAGGTTGATGGAATTACAGACAATATTAAGAAAGCTTTATTTAAAATCGTTAACGAGAATGTAAGTATTTCAACTGTAAGTATATCTGGTAAGGTAAAACTTTCATTTACTGCAGAAGATGGGATTGAATATATTAAGGAATCATTAACACAAGCTTTGAGAGTTATACCTCCAAAAGAAACAAGGAATATTCAAATTAATTATATTGCTGCACCATTTTACCGGTTAGAAATCGTTTCAAAGGATTATTTAGATGCAGAAGATATTTTATCTGATGCTTTAGAAATTATCGAACAAATTGCAGGTAAATATCAAGGATCTTTTGAATTCATTCGAGATTAAATAATTGCTATTATTAAAGTATTATAAGAGAAGATGAAATATCTCCAAAAATGTCAAAAATGCAATAAATATGGATTACAAAATCCTAAATCTAAGTGCCGATACTGTGGAGGTATGTTAATAAATCCAAGACCTCCAAAATTTTCCTTAATAGATAAATATGGAAAATATCGTTTACAGTATTTTAAAGAAGAATTTGATAAGAAGTTTAAATAAAATCAAGGTAACTCTATTTTTTCAGCAAATTTTTCAATAATTAGGATTTTAGCGTTTTTTTGGGGAAGGTTTGCAATATCTTCTTCAGCAAATGGTCCATAATTTATAAGATCAATACCAACTAAAGGAGGAGTTTTTTTTATAAATCTTACAAGAACATAATCTACTTTTTCTTTATCAACTATTATATTAGAATCCGAAGTTATTAAAATTTCTTGGTTATCTGACACTGGAACCTCCCTAATACTATTAATAGATTCTTTTACCAATTCAAAGCTATTTTTAAGCTTAGCTTCTAATACATCTTCAAATTGGGAAATTTTTTTTACTTTTTTATAACCCTTAATTGAACTTACTAAATTTTGATAAAGTAACTTTTCTGCTTCTATGAGATTATCTAAATTAACTTCCTTCATTGCTAAAGCAGAGTTGATAATTTTAATTTCTCGAATCTTTAAAAAATCTTTAAATAGAAAGTTTATATTCTCTTTATAGGACTGTAGTAAACGTTCCTTAATTTCATTCTTGTTTTGTTCATTATATTCGTTGAAAGAGTTCAAAGTATTTTTATAATATATAAAAAGGTCTGGAGTTAACTCAGTTAAATCTGTTTGTTGGAATTCTTCAAGCCAATGCTGATATAATTTTTCATAATCTTTATGTAAATCCATGAATATCGAATTTTTGGTTTAAGTTCAATATAATTAACAAGTGTTCTTG
>JAEOTV010000272.1 GCA_016839635.1 Promethearchaeota archaeon
AACCTGATAAACTTGAAGTATATACCATGGAAAATCAAGGTCGATATCTTTATGAACTCTTACTTTTTGAAAAAGTCCGCAAGGTTATAATAATGGCTCATTCCATGGGGGGTCCTGTGGCAATTTCTCTTGTCGATAAAATCCAAAATCAGTCAAATGGGGAGATTAAAGTAAAAGGATTGTTTTACCTTGAGGGGAATCTTGATAAAAACGATACATTTTTGTCTTCAACTATTGCTCAATATCCTTTTGAAGAATTTAAAAAGAAATTTAACGACTGGGTAGAAGACATGATTAACCAAATTAAATTAGACTATAGTATAAATGGACCCTATTCCATCTGGGGATCAGCTTATGATGTGGTAAAGTTATCCGAGGCAAACGATTTGCTTCCTCGCCTACAAAAGTTAATTGAATTTCCAGTATTTTTTATATTCGGAGAGAAAAATAAAGGAAGATTCACTTCGGAAGAATTAGTTAAAAGTAAAAAATTACCGGTTATTTATGTACCTAATACCGATCATAGTATGTTTTTTGATAATCCACAAGAATTTTGGAAAGTTATTAAGGAACTGCTCAAACCGTGCCTGTAATTAGTAAATCACATATTAAGTAATTTTTCTGAATACTAAGGAAAAATAAAAATTTAGCTTAAGAATTGCTTAAGCTTTAATTACTTCGATGAGTTTAGGAAAGATTCTGGGATAGTGCACTGCCATGCAGTGAATTCCTTCAAGAAGTCCCTTGGATTTTAATTCAGTTACGAATGGTTTAAAGAATTCATAATTTGCATGATCATACATACGTTTTTGCTCTGCTTTATCAGAAATATCAGTTTTTATTTTCTTCCATTTAGCAAGAACATCTTTAGGGACGTCAACGCCAGGGACAAACATATCAAATCCTTTAGCAATCCCATAGCTTTTCATTGGAAAAAGTCCGAGTAAAATTGGTACTTTATATTTTCTGATAGCTTGTAGAAATTCAATTGTTCGATCAATATCATAAACTACTTGCGTTTAGATAAACTCACAACCAGCTTCAGCTTTTCTACCAATTTTTAATATTTCTGCTTCCATTGGATCTGCATTTGGATTTGCAGCACCTCCAACATGAAGTTTCGGAGGCTTTTCAATTTCATGACCATTAATTGAACCTTGGTCTACCATTTCTCTAACTAATTTTATGAGTGTTGCAGAGTCCAAATCTTTAATCAAATTTATTAAAAAAAAGTACGGTTTTCACATTTGATGATTTGATTTTTATTCACCTTTTTGTTATTTAATCTTCTGAGAAAAGTATAATTTTTACATAAATGGGAAAAATTATACCTCAATCATTTTAAATGAATTTTTCTCGTAAGAAGACAGATCCAATTAAAATTATAAACAAATAATTGAGATGTTTTATATTGAAAAAAAGAGAAATTTTTGCCATTCTAATAATTTCAGTGTTAGCTATAAATATTTACTTTACTTTAGTTATTGGAACTGAAAATAAGGAAGAAATTGTTGAAAGTGAATGGACTATTTTAATATATTTTGCAGCAGATAATGATCTTGAGAATACAATTGAAGATTTATTTTTGGATTTAGAAGAAATTAATAACTCTGAAGAAGAGATTAAAATTGTTATAATGATTGATAAAGTTTCTTCTGAAGGAACGTGGATATATGAAATTGTTAACAATGAACGCTCTCTTGTAATGAGTTTTGAGGAGAAAAACACAGCAGCTCCTTTAACTCTAGAAGAATTTATTCAATATGGTAGAGAAAATTATCCTAGTGAAAAAACAATGCTTTCTATTAAGGATCATGGATTTGGTTGGAGAGGAATTTGCTTGGATGAAACAAATGATAATCTAATCATGAATACTGATGGATTTGTTAATTGTCTGAAAGAAAATGAAGTTGATGTTTTATTATTAGATGGTGAATCAATGGCTTCATTTGAAGTTGCCTATGAGTTAAGAAATGTGGTGTCTTGTATGATTGCTTCAGAATCTTCTATTCCTTCTGGTGGTATGCCTTATTATAAAATAATACAGAGTCTTATTCAAGATTCTGGGATTGATTCTGCAGAGTTTGCAAAAAATATTATTAATATATATTATAATGAGTATAAACTTCATGATTGTTTTGCGATTTCTGCTTTTAATATGTCCTATATAGATATAGTAGGAGAGGCTTTCAGTAAGGTTACTAAAACTCTTAAGGATAAAATGGGACAATATAAAAATATTGTAGCACCAGCTAGAGATCATTCGCTTCTAGGGCCTGATGGAGTTATTGCAAGTACAAATTTTATGGTGGATGTTTATACATTCTTTGATGAACTTCAATTGATACCCGATACTGATCTTCAGAATGCAATTCAAAAATTCGAACAAATATATAATAATTCGCTTATAGCTGAAGCACATAGTCAGCATTATAGAGAAATTCCACATGGATTAAATTTATGGTTTCCACCCACATTAAATAAATATGAATCTGATGGAGCAACATTAGATGGGCAGATCATCTATCATAATTGTGATCTTGATATGACAGCTGAATCATACTGGGTACAGTGCCTCATGGATTATTATGGAGTGCTACCAGAAAGTTTTGAATTATCTTCAGATGCGGATTCTCCTGACGATGATGGAATTTATACTCTAAGTTGGACTGATTCAGTTAAAGCAGACACGTACTCAATTTATTCTTATCATAATAAGATATTTGAACTGAACGAGAGCCTCACTTTAATTGAATCAGATTTAATTATTAATTCATATAATGTAGAAAATTTTCAAAATGGAGACCTTTATTATTTAATTACAGCTTGCAATGAATACGGTTATGTAATCTCAAATTGCGAATGTATTACTGTCGAAATCCCTCCAAATGACAACAGTAGTAATAACGGATTTCTGCCAAATGGACTTTTAGTAGCTTTTATAATCATTGGAATTCTATCAATAGGTGTGATATCAGTAGCATTTTATAAAAAGAAGAGATAAGTTTAAAACAAATATTAATGGGTTAATTTTTTTAAGTATTCTCTAATTTTCTAATTCCTTTTTTTTTTTAAACCCCAATAAATATAAAAATATAATAAAACTTAATAATTCTAAGCCTGAATTACTTCCATTAATTTAGGAAAAATTCGCGGATAATGAACAGCCATACAATGTACACCAGCTAATAAACCTTTTTTCTTAAGTTCAGATATGAATGGTTTAAAGAATTCATAATTCGCTTGGTCATACATTCTTTTTTGCTCTTTTTTATCATCCTTAAATTCAGTTTTGATATTTTTCCATTTAGCTAATATATCTTTTGGAACATCCACACCTGGTACAAAAGTATCAAAACCTTTCGCAATGCCATAGCTCTTCATAGGGAAGATACCTAAGAGCACAGGAACATTATACTTTTTAATCTCCGTTAAAAATTCAATAGTTCTGTCCAAATCGTAAACGACTTGAGTTTGGATAAATTCACAACCCGCTTCAGCTTTTCTTCCGATCTTTAAGATTTCTGATCCCATAGGATCTGAGTTTGGGTTAGCAGCAGCTCCAATATGAAATGTTGGAGGATGTTCTATTTCATGACCGTTTATAGTTCCAGTATCAACCATTTCTCTTATTAATTTAACTAAGGTTGCTGAATCAAGATCAAATACCGGTTTAGATTCTGGCATATCTCCTAGATTTGGATGATCTCCAGTAAGAGATAAAATATTTCTTAACCCCAAAGCGTGACCTCCCATTATCATACCTGCAATCCCTAATTTATTAACATCTCTCACTGTAAGTTGCCAAATTACTTCTAATCCCGCTTCTTTCTGGATTATATGAGAGGCAGCCATACTATTAATTGTTACTATCCCAAGAGGACTGTCAGTAACATTCGCAGCAACTACATAGGGGGCCATTTCTTTAGCTTCTTGAATAGTATGTGAAAGATCGCAAGTTTTCTCTGGTTCAAGTTCTCCAGTTAAAATAAATTCTCCTTTTGAGAGCATTTCGCCTAATTTTGAATACACCTTTTTTTCTACCATACTTATACTACCTCCATACTACTTCTCTTTGATGACCAGTCTCACTCCAATCTACTGGATCTCTTAACTTACTAAAAAGATCTAATCTACCAATTTCTTTTAATCGCTCGTAAATTAAAACCCATCCACAATCTTTCTCATAGTTACCAACTTCGCATTTACCTCGAACCATTCCTCCACATGGTCCATTCATGAGGGATTTAGCACAAGTCGTTATAGGACAAATACCACCAGTTTCATTTAATAAACAGTCTCCACATCCTCGGCACCTCATATAAAAACGTCCAATCCTTTCCGTCATACCCATGAATTCTGTATTATTTGTTACAAAAACTTTCTTTTCTGGATATTTCTTTGAAAGTACTTGAATTGTAGATTGAACACCGAGCCCACAACTTAAAGTAACAATAGCATCAGCTTCTTGAACATCAGTAGCATTTTTACGTACTACCTTAGCCATTTCCCGATTATCACAAACATCATCCACAACCATGCCATTAACTATTTCATATCCTTCTTTCTCTAAGATTTCTCTCCATTCCTCTAAGCCTTGTTCGCCTCCTGTCTGACATAATGCTGAACAAACTCCACAACTAACAAGAACTAACTTTTTAACATTATTATCTTTTAGAACATTAAGAACCTCATCAACTGGCTTTTTAGTAGTTATTACAACCATTTTTTTCACAGTTTTTTATAATCGTAATTTATTAATCTTATGTAATTTTAAGTATTGAAATTAATCATGTTATTTATTGTTTTGAATTATAAGATGTAATTTTTTCGAAATAAAAAATAATATAAAACAATCATTAAATTTTTCCAAATTTATAAATAATTATGATTTTATTCATTCCAAATTCATTTACTCTTATCTAAGATTAATTTAATGAAGAAACCAGCAATTCTCGAAAAATTTTTATAATTATTTATATCATAATCTTATCAAAAGAAAGGAATTTTAAAATGAAAGATATCGGAAAAAAAATATTATTCTTCATCTTTATTTACCTTATTTATCAAAATATATTTTATGTAATACTTGTACCAGAGATATATTTCAATCCCATTTATGTTGTATATTTAATCATAGCTTACACGGTTACTCTTGCTGATACGTTAATACGCTCCATCCCAGAAGAAAGACACCCTTCAAAAATTTTTAGTATTTTGATATTATTAATGATTTTATTATCTCCATTTTTCCTAATTGCCGCGTTTCTAGAAAATCAGTGGTTTATTTCCCAGATTTTACCTCTTTGGGATAATATTTTTATCAGTTATTTAGGCTTCATTCTCTATCTTACTGGTAGTTTCCTTATAATAGTGACAAGAGCTCAGATAGGAAGATTTGGAACTGGAGAATTAATCACTGAAGAGGATCATCAACTATTTACTCAAGGGGTATATCGCTATATTAGAAATCCCATGTATTCGGGTGCCTTAATTGCTACAATTGGTTTCTGTCTTGTTTTTAGATGTATTATAACTCTAATTATTATGTTTATATACAGCTTCCTAATATATAGGATACGTATAATTGAAGAAGAAAAAATCCTTCAGGAGAAGTTTGGAAGGGAGTTTGAAGAGTATAAAAAAAATACTAAGAGATTAATTCCATTTGTTTACTAGAGAAAGATGACAAAAGTTAAGATTACCGTTGTAAAAAAATTTAATCCAAAGGATGTTTTTGGCCATGAAATCACAAATTCTAGTGAAGAAATAGTGCCTACTTGTTATGTTTTTGATGAGGGTGAGGAATTCATACTAGAAAATTTAGAAAAACCACAAAAATTTTGTGGATGGGGATGGAAAACAGTAGTAAAAGATGTAGACCTATTAGCTTCTGGTGAAGACGTGTCCTGGTGTCCGCCAGGCATAATTTATTCTAGTTGCACAGATGGGGCTAGGCCTGTCATCTTTAAACTAGAGAGAATTGAATAGTTTATCTTTTAGAAAAAGGTTTTAAATTATACTCTTCAATCAAATTGTTTATAGCAATATCAAATTTCTCAGAGAGCTTTATATAAAGATTACCCCACCCGCTATCTACAGAAATTTCTTGCAAATCAGATGTAGGGGCAAACAAAATAATAAGATCATCAAGTTTAGAGAAATCCTCCTTCGATAATTTTTGGATGTGCTTATCTAACTCTTTATTAAGATCTTCTGGAGTGCCAAACCCAGAGTGTAACATATCCGTATCTGGAGCTTTAATAATATCTTTTATAGATTCTACTATATTTATTACAGCTTCAATTTTCTTATTAGGGATCACTTTTTTCATTATCTATATTTATGAAATTTAATTTAAATATTGTTTAACTTGTAGATACAAAAAGAATTCTATTCTTTTCTCATCTGATGAATTTTGAGTCCCTTTATCCTCAATTTCTCAAATTGTTAAAAATATTGTTCCACAATTTATTGGAACTTCCATGGAACTATTGGAAGCTCAATTATAAATGCGATAGATCTCAATTTTTTATAGAATTTGTATATAGATGAAAATTAACGCCTTGTTTAAAGGAGCAATCCTTTCAAGACGAAAAGAAATATCGAGGTTAAACAAAAAAAATATTTAAGGTGAAAATGATGATGAAAAAGAAATCAAAAATGACTAAAACACTG
>JAEOTV010000273.1 GCA_016839635.1 Promethearchaeota archaeon
AATAAAAACACCAAACCTGGATTCTATATTCGAAAAATGGAAACAAAAAGCTGCAAGAACAGATCGGAAGAAAATGGAAAAACAATTTGGAACAAAAGGAGCAGTTTTTTCATTGGATGCAATTAGTGCTGCTGAATATGTAAAGGATACCAATAAGGAAGCAGCAATTTATTTTGCTGTTAAAAAATCTCTTGGCCCAGCACCGAAAGGGAAAGAGGAAAATACTGTAACAGCTCCTAGAGTAGGAAGAGTACAATTCTATTCATTTAAAGGAGGTGGAAAAATAAATAAGGACGAGTGGAAAGGAGATGAAATTATTCCTCAATACGAATCATTACAAGCAGTAGCTTGCAAAAATTGTAGAGGGAAGGGATATATTGAGGATAAATGCAAAACATGTAAAGGAACGGGTAAGATAGAAGAAGATCTTATAGTTTTAGTTGGGCAAGAGCAGAAAAAGGAAAAAAAATTATTTTCTTATCCTTGTGGTGTTTGCTATGGCACTGGTAACAGAACAGAACAATGTAAAGAATGTGGAGGCCATAAAAATCTATATAAATATGAGGATCTTCCAGTACCATTTAAAACTGTTGTTACTGGTGTTCCTATACTTCATTCCAGCGCTCAAACAAGGTATGAAAAGGAGATTGGAGAGGATCTCCATAAGATGATTGAGGAAGTCGAAGGAATAAGATTTAGCGAATTTAAAGAATTAGAATCAAAAGCAGAACCCTCATTAGGATATTGGAATAAAAATATTAAAAAGACAATAGGTGCTGCGAGTAGTGATTATAAAACCTATACTAAAGATAAAGATTCACAAGTTACTACTCAAATTTACTTATTCCCAATGATTTTATTGAATGCAGAAACAAAAAAGGGGAGTAAGTTTGAAATATACAGTTTGGGCTCAGGAGATAAATTTATGGTATATTCTAATTTCTAATTCTTTTTTTCTATAATTAATTACTAATCAAGATTTTTTTATTTTTATCTTAAATTTTGTTAAAATATCTTAACTGAATTGCTTTCAAAACCCAAACTTATAAATAAGTGGAATTTCCTTTTTTATTTGGATTTTTTTATTTAAATAATTTAAAGCTTAATTAGCATTATGATAAGTATAGTTGAAAAAGAGAAATTCTTAAGTACAGAACATAATTGTAAGTATTGTTGGGATACGGGTAAAATTAAGATTTTTAGAGTTGATTGGGAAGATTTTGAAGAAATTATATGTGAAAATTGTAGATCTGACTGAAAAAACTCATAATTTAATAATGCTCTAGACCCCAATAATTATAAATTATTGAATAAAACCAAAATTTTCTTGAGACTTGTTAAATTTTCTCTATTTATTTAAAGACTTTTTCAAAAACTTGTGGTAAATTATCAATTATAGTTTTTCGTGCTGTAGCAATAAATAATAGAGCGATCAATCCTCCTAGCCCGAATTGGATTATGCCATTTAAAACTAATTCATATGACGCTGCTTGTATACCGAAAATGATTATTTCATATAAAAAATACCCAATAACCATCGTAAAACCACCAGCTATAACAGCTAAAATGTCTCTATAATTAATTTTTTTATAAAATTTTTTAGGATTAGCGATTATCCCCACTAAAAATCCCTCTAAACCCTTAATTAATAAAGTACCAGGAGCATATATCGTATAAGTTAAAAAAATATCCGCTAGAGCTGAGCCAATACCTCCAGAAAAACCTCCTATTATAGGGCCGAATAATAAACCACAAATCATTACCCCCGCATCTCCTATATTAATGAAACCTTGAGTAGCGGGAATTGGGATTGAAATCACCATAGTTAATACACAAATCAAAGCAGAAAATACTCCAATAATTGAAAGAGATAAAATTAATCGTGGGGTAAGACGCTGTTTATAATGATCTGGTGCTGTTACTTCTTCATTTTTCAATGCTTTTATCGCCTTTAATTTTATATATCTAGTTTTTTGAATTTTTTAGACTTTATAAAATTAATTTACAAAAAACTCTAATGAATGCTTTTGAGATAAAGAAATGAAAAAAGTTACTTAAGTAAATTATTTGAGGCATAAGCGTTCAGAATCTTTCCATAAAAGTAGTGATGACTACTCATATTTGATTTACTTGACTGAACAATTTGACATTCATAGCTTAAATCAGAGTCTTTTATAGTGGGTACTTTTGTTTTATTTCCCGGAATAATTTCCAATCCAGCTTCTTTAAATTTATCTGTATCCCTTCCAGAGGAACTGCCTGATATGTCTACCGCATGGGATATTTTATCTGAAGGTATATTTACCGTAAATTCGTTAACATCCTCAGTCAGCAATTTATATGTATACCGACTATAAGCTACTTGTGCTCTTATCACAGGATTACCATCGAATTCTTCAATACTTTTCCAATCTAAAGCCATAACATTAAGTTTTCCATTTTTATCCATTGAGACTAAAAGTGCTGTATTTCTTTTAAAATGCTCAATATAATCGTAAGGATTAATTTTTTGCCTTGTACTAGACATTTTTATAATATTAATATAGTTATTTCTTAATATATCAATAATTATTAATGTAAAAATGTTTAATCATAGTCGTCATCGTCTTCGTCATCGTCATCGTCTTCGTCATCATCATCTTCCTCCTCCTCATCATTATATACATCATTGGGCTCATACTCTTCAGCATCACGATAACAGTTTTTACAATAAGGTTTTCCACCTACATAAATTGCTTTATCTTGGAGTATTTCTTTCTCGCAATTTTTACAATAAACATAATCTTCATCATCATAATTAGACATAACAAACACCTTTTAATTTAAAATATAATAACATAAGATAAAAAATAATATAAGTATTGCATAAAATTATACAATACAGTTATTTGCCGCTTTTAATCTTTTCTCAGCATCGCTAACGATAGTATCGATTATGTCTTGAACACGGTCTATAGAATTTATTATACCGATACTTTGACCTAAAAGAACAGCTCCATCTTCAACATTTCCATCATAAGTCATTTCATAATGTTTTTGATCATTCATTACTATCTCTGGTGTTATTTGCGCTTCTAAGGCCATTTTTTCCTCTTTACTTGATACAACCCCATGGTTTATGGAATAATTATTTTTCCAAAGACGAATTGGACCAAGAACTCCAGTAACCCATAATGTATCATCAGCTTTAGCAGTTGGAACAATATTTTTATATTTTTCATGGAATTCACTTTCTTTTGAGGCAATAAACCTTGATCCCATCGCAATAGCCCCCGCACCCATAGCTAGAGCTGAAGCTAATCCTTCTCCACTAGAATATCCACCGCATGCAATTATTGGAGTGTCTGAATGTTTTTTCGTGACTTGCTGTAATAAGACTAATGTACTGATTTTTTCATAACTTTGATGTCCTCCACCCTCCCAACCAGTAATAACCATGCCATCAACACCAGATGCTACACATTTGTCAGCAAGCCATAATGCTGGTGCAACATGAAAATGTTTAATATTCGATCCACTTTCTTTGAGTTTTTGGTAGGTTTTAGCTTTTGGTAATGTCTTTGGAGATCCTGCGCTAGTTACAGCATAAATACATTGCTCCTTTACTTTTGGATTATTCATTATAAATCTTGAAATCCCTCGACAAAGTCCCGGAGCATCTAACTGTAATCTTGATGTTCTTATATTAAATCCAAAGGGTTTATCTGTATGTTCAACGACATATTCCATATTCGATTTCATTTCTTCCAAGCTATTTTTTCCGAAAAGATTGGTATGACTTAATACTCCTAATCCACCTGCTTCAGAAACTGCTACAGTCAACTCTTTTGTATAAAATGGGCCCATAGGAGCTGCAATAATTGGATGCTTAATTCCAAACATTTCAGTTATATTTGTTCTCAATCCCATTTTCTTATACCATATTCAGCTATTTTTAATAATTATAATAATATGATAATACTGATAGTGAAAAATCAAATAGTAATATAAATCTTTTATAAATTTAAAAGCAATTCTTTAGATAAGATCCTCTTTACATAAATGCAAATATAATTAATTTGAGAGTTAGATAAGTATTTTTGAAGTTTAAAGATGTATTTTTCTAAATATATTTAAATATAAGTTCCGTTTTTGTTTTAATAAATTAAATAATTCTTAATAAAGGTTCTTTGCGCCAGAAAATTTTCAAATCAAGAATCTTATTATTTTTTCTAGGCGATTAACGAGTTGGATAATACTTTAAATGTAAAACTGGTCATTCTTGGAGAAGGAGATGTGGGCAAAACCTCTATTATAAATGCTTTTATGGGAAGGTCATTTCCCGAGCAATATTTACCAACAATTGGGAGTGAAACCACTAAAAAAGAATATGTAATAAAAGATAATAGTAATATTATAAGAATATTAGTTTCTATATGGGACACAGGAGGCCAAAGATCATTTAATCCTTTTAATCCAGCTTTATATAAAAATATCGATATAGCTCTTTTAGTTTTCGATTTAACAAGACCAAAAGAAACATTAAAACTACTAAAACAAGAGTTTTTAGAACATATAAATAATCAATCTGAAGATGTTTTAAGATTGTTTATTGGAAATAAATTAGATGCAATTACTAATGATAAGCAGATTAAAACAAATTTGATCAATTTTTTAGCTAAAAATGATAACTTAGTTTTGGTATCTGCAAAAACAGGTGAAAACATTACTAACTGTTTTGAATTATTAATGTATACTTTTTTAAGAAAAGCAGAAATGTTGTATCCTGATATTGTTCAGAATGACACTGCTGCAGCATTCCTAAATTTAATCAATAAAAATGAGTCTCAATTAAAAAACGGATTACTAAATTTAAAAAATTTGGATTCGGAATTAAAAAAGCAGAAGATAAAACCGCAAAGTAAAGAAGAAAGTATTGAGGAAAAAGAAGTTAAAGAATTGAAATACTACGACTTTCTGAAGCAAGAATTAGAAAAGAATTCAACTCAAAAAATCAACATAATGGATCAATTTTTGATTAATTTATCTGAACTTGATAAAACAATAGAGCACTTAAAAAAAATCCATTCAAAGTCAAGCAAGAATTTAATTGATAACTTAAAAGAACTCTTAACTACTACTAAACAAGATTTTGAACAAAATGTTGATTTAATAGCAAACTTAAATAGAGAAGAATTTGAGTTAGTAAAGATTATATCAAAAACGAAAGAGGAACAATTTAAATTAAATTAGGTGTGTTCTTGCCTAGAAAAGGAAAAATATCATATAAGAATTAATAAAAATGAAAAAAAGGTGAATAAAATGTCTGAAGAGATTTCTTTAAAGGAATTCCAGAAATTAAAAGATCAAGTTAACAAATTAGAGAATAAATTGAATGATCAACTAAAAAAATCTGAACAAAAATTGAGTGAACAAGTAAATAATCTTGAGAAGAGATCAACTGAGCAAATTAATAAATTAACGCAAAATACAAAAGAACAGTTTACACAACTAAAACAGAACATCGATAAACAGGAAACCTCGACTAGTAAGAAAATCGAGGATTTAGCAAATATGTTTGAAAGAGAATTAAAAGAAAAATTTAATACTCTTTTAAATACGCTAGAAGAAAAATTTAAAACACTCACTTTAGAACTAGAAGACAAGTTTAAAACAATTGATCAAAAGCTAGATGGACAAGTTAATAATCTAGAGAATCAAATAAAATCTCTTTTAGAAAAAATTACAGCTATGAGTGAAGATTTTTCTACCAAATTAAATAATTTCGGGGAAGAACATAATACTAAAGAAGAAGTTTTAAGAGATATGATTAAAAAGTACAATGAAGAAAACATAGAGTTTAAAACCAATCTAGAACCTATGTTAGAGAGTCTTAAAAGTGAACAAGATTTAGTTAAAATAACTGTTGACGTGCTTAAAAAACAGATAAGAGAAAACGCAAAAGAATGGATTGCTGATGAAATAAAACTAGCTTGTAAAAACAAAGAAAAAGAAATTCTTATGAATATTTGGATTGATGAAATGAAGGAAATTATAGATAATTTAGATAAATTAAAGGAAGTCCATCCAAAAGAGTTAAAACTTCATATAAATGAAATATCAACTACTATAGAATCATTTAAACAGAAATTTATAAAATGAATCTTTTTTTAACCTATTTATCCTAAGTATAAGTGTATTTCGAATATTATAGAAACTATTTTTTTCAATTCCAAATTATTTAGAATAACTATTTGATAGAAAACAGAAAACTCTATTATGGTAAAGAATTATCCTGATATTATTTCTATAGGGGAATTGTTAGTAGAAATAATACGAGACAAAATAGATACCCCACATGGAGAAATTGGAGCAATTTATAGAGGTCCTTTCCCAAGTGGAGCGCCTGCTATATTTATTGATTCAGCTGCTCGAATGGGAAAACCATTTAATTTTTCTTCTGGATTTATTGGAGTTATAGGAAATGATGAATTTGGAAATTGTATTATGAAAAGATTACATAATGATAATATAGATACTTCTCAAATCAGAATTATGGAAGAATTAACTACTGGAATTGCCTTCAATCAATATAATTCTGATGGTTCTCGTAAATTTATTTTCGCAAAAGGAGCAGCAGGAGAAACATCAGAAATGGATATTAAAAAAGAGTATTTTAAGAACGCAAAAAATATCCATATAATGGGAAGTGCTCTTTCAATTAGTAAGAAATCACGAGATGCATGTTACAAAGCTATAAAAATAGCAAAAGAAAATAACCCAGAAGTAATTGTGTCTTTTGATCCTAATCTTAGACCGGAAATGTTAGATTTAGAAACAATTTTAAAAATTAGTAAACCTATTTTAGAAAAAGCGGATATTCTACTCCCTAGCAGGGAAGAGGCAGAATATTTAGCTGGTATAAAGGGATCTGAAGAAGCATGCCAAAAATTACTTGATATGGGACCAAAAATTATAGCATTAAAACAAGGTAATAAAGGATGCACTGTTTTTATTTCAGATGAATTTAAAGGCTTAAAGGTAAGAGGTTTTAAGGTTGTTGAAAAGGATCCTACCGGAGCAGGAGATTGCTTTGGAGGAGCATTTATCATAGGATATTTAGCAGGTTGGGAATTAGAAAAAATTGCTATATTTGCAAATGCAGTTGGTGCTTTAAAGGTTGAATCTTTTGGTCCTATGCCTTATACTTCATACGAAGAGGCACTATTATTAATGGAAAAAAATAAAATATAAATATATCTATATCTCTATTTCGCTTTAAAAGATGAAAAGGGGGCTCTAAAGTATCTGTTCAAACGGGAATAATAGATAAAGTTTTATCGATATCTTTCAATCCAGCCAAAAGATTCTGTAACCCCATTTTTATTGATTAAATTTCTTAAGGAAATCCAAATAACTAATTAAAACATAATCATATATAAATTTATTCATTGACTTCATCCTATCGTCAAAATAAAAAAAGCGAAAAATCAAAATTTAAATATCTGTAATTTTAATATTTCATAAGATACTTTTAAGAAGTGTATGAGTAAAAATGATCGATTATTTAAATCGACACTTGTTTAATCAAATATTTTGTTTTTGCAGAAATTAAATAAACTTTCATATTCTAATTCTATATGAGGTACTAATTATTATAATCCAGTATTCAAAAAATGACTGACGAATTTAAAGGAGAAGAAAAGGAAAGTAAATCGGAAAGGGAAATTGATAGAGTAGATAAGGAATACTTATCAAAAGCTAAAGACTCAAGAGATATGATAGACAAAAAATTAAGAACATTTGAAAATAGTATTGATGACATATCAGAAACCATAACTAATGGAGAAACGGGAGAAAAAAAAGAGATTGAGAAGAAACCTATAGAAGAAATCAGTGAAGAAATAAAAGAAGCCCAAGAAAAGCTAGGTTCTATTCAAAAAAAGATAGATGATAAAGAAGAATATCTTACTGCGATTGAAGAGACCATAAACCAGCTTGAGGAAAGATATAATCGTAAAAATGAAGAGATGGGTAACTTAGATGAGAGACTAACTATTACCACAGAAAGTAAAGAGAATTTAGAGCAAGAATACATGGAGCTCTTGAAAAACAATGAACAATTAGTTAAAACATACGAAACAAGGCAGGTAGATTTAATTGTTCTAACAGACTCAATAAAAGAGAAAATTACATCTCAAGAAGAACTTCGTAGTAAAATTTCAAAAATGAATCAAGAGATCCAATCAAAAGAAGATTTGCTTATTAAACAGAGAGAAGAAGCTGAATCATTAGAAAAAAAATTAAAAAGTCAACGTGCCGAAAATGAAACTTTAAAAGTCTCAATTAGTAAGAACAAAATTGAATTAGAACATTCAAATTCAGAAATTGAAGCAAAAGAAGAGGAAAAGAAGCTTTTAACAGAACAAATTGATAAGAGAGAAAGCAGAATTAAGGAGGTTGATCAAAGAATTGAAGAATATAAAGAAGGTTTTCCAGAAATGGAACAACAAAGAGGTACCTATGAAGAACTCCTTGCTAAATATAAAATACAATTAACAGATAAACAACAACAATTAATTGAAATTGAATCTCGAATACAAGAATTGAATGATTCATCAAACAATCTAATTGAACAAATTATTGCTAAGGAAAATCTAATTGAAGCTAATGAAAAAAGAATAGCAGATTTGAAAGAAGATATAGAGACTTCAAATACCGAGTATATTGAACGGGAACAAAGGTTAGAATCATTAACTGAAAAATTAACACATATGGAAGCAGAACATGAAAAATTGAATAAAGCGAAAGATTCAATTGAATCTAGCACCAATGACTCGAGAGCAATTTTACAAAAGCTTAAGTTAGAATTGGAAAGTCAAGAAAAAGAAATCAGGGATAAAGAAAGCAGAATACATAGATTAGAAGTTCTATCTGCTATTTACCGAGCTTCCAAATTTTTTGGGGGGATTTTAATAGGAATTGGGATTTTTTTTATAGTCTGGTCATTAGGTGTGTTTTATAATTTTATTGATTTTGGCAATACAAATAGTTTTATAATGGGATTATTCCTATTAATTGGAGCTATTTTGTCAATTATCTCAGGTATTTTTCATTTGGAAAAGTCGTGAAATTCATTTATCTATTTAAAATTCTTGAAATAAATTTAATGGGATTTTTTTGACTGAAAAAAATCAAGAACAAGGTCTTCCAACTCGACATGTAGGATTGTTGGCGGGAATTTTATACGGAATTGGGTGTGGCATTGGGGGATCAATTTTTATACTATTAGGTTCAGCTATTCAAACAGCTCAATCTGGTGTTTTGATTAGTTTAATACTAGGGGGTATATTAATATTTATTACAGCTCTAAATTATAGTGAATTATCTACAAGTTTACCAATATCGGGAGGAGCTTATAATTTCAGTAAAGAAGCATTAGGGGGATTTTTAGCTTTCGTAATTGGTTTTTTTCTGTGGATAGCTAATATAGCAACATTCTCGTTTTCTGCTCAAGCGTTTACTGTTGTATTACAAGCATTTTTTCCTGGAACGTTTGTTCATAACTTTTTTATACCAATAGCTATTTTATCAATTCTATTTACTGCAGTAGTCATGTTTCGAACTCAAAAAGTAGCTTTAAGAACTTTAATATCTTTAACAATCATCTTATTAATTATTTTTGGGATTTTCATATTTGCGGGTTTTTTTATTGCTCCTACTACTAACTTATCAAACTATGACCCAAGTTTTTTACTTTCTAATACGAACTTCTTTAGCATAATTTTCATGTTTTCTTCCTTGTTTATTTTTTTTACAAGTATCACCTCAAATCTGGCATATGTAAATGCAGATTTAAAGAACCCATCAAAAAACATTCCTAAAACTAATATTTATGCAATTTTAATGACTTTATTTATTTACTTATCAATAACAATTGTTGTGCTGATTAATATTGGCTCTGATACTTCAGGGTTAGAAGATTCTCCAATCTTATTAGCAATCGTGATGAATAATATACTAGGGCTTCCTGGGTATTTACTAATGGGTATCGCAGCAACTATTTCAATATTCATCGCATTGAATTCTTCTTTAGGTTCTGCTGTAAGTGTAATGTATGCGTTAGCAAGAGATAATTATATACCAAAAAGATTTTTAAAGATAAATAAAAAAACCAAAGTACCTACATTAGTATTAGTGGTAACAACTACTATAGCGATATTTTTTACAGTCGCGGCAATTATTTTTGCAAATATAGGCTTTACGGCGAATATCACAACATTTATTTATTTCTTTGGATTAGCATTTGTAAATTTTGCAGCGCTTATCTTAAGATACAAAAGAAAAGAATTAGATCGTCCCTTTAAGGCACCCTTTTTTCCTTACCTACCTGTGATTGTTGGCTCTACTTGTTTAATATTAAGTTTTATATTAGGTGCAATAAATATCAATGCTGTAATTTTAGGTTTAATTATATTATTTATAGGAATTACATACTATTTATTGACACTAGCAGATCGTCATTCAGTTATTTTAACCTTAGCAGGTTTGAAATTCTTTGCACTCCTTCTTGTTGGAATTTTCATTTGGGTTTTAAACAATTTCAGCGCCTTATCCTCTCCAATAAGTGGTTTTCCCTTAATTTTTACCAATATATTATTACGAATACTAATTTCATTAGGTATTTTTGCTATTGCTACTATTCTTTTCGATATTTTTCCTCTCAAAGAACTTGTATATTTCTTTATAAGAAGAGTCAACAAAAAAGAAGTGGCGATTGATATTGGAATTGGCCGAATAATTGAGTTGAAAAAGAGTAAAACAAAATTAATTCATATTATTAATGTCATCATCAGTTTATTTCAAATTTTCTCCTCTATATTTATCTTCATTTTAGTTTCCTTATTTGCAGTAGATATAATTTCAATAGATTCAATTACTTTTGGAACTATTGTTTTGCTCCCAGCAACAGCAGAATACATATTTAATGCAATCTTAATTTTTCTTGGTACAACTTTGTTATTTGGTGGTCTATTTAGTCTTTATTTAAA
>JAEOTV010000084.1 GCA_016839635.1 Promethearchaeota archaeon
AATATTAGAAAAAACACCCAATTTGGAAATTTATTTAAAGTGAAATATCAAATATTTAATCATATTTAATTTTAGTATTTCACATTAAAAAAAGATGGTTTTAAAATAAATTTCTATAGGAAGTGAGAAATGATCTTATGAATGAAAATGAATCCAGAAAAATTTCTTTGCGTACGAAACTAGGCTTTGCCTGTGGTGAAGTTGGAGATAATATGGCACTTAACACTTTTACTTTTTTGATTTTTACTTTTTATTTCACCGTTGTGAGAATACCTACAACTTTAATGACTTTAGGATTTATACTTTGGGCATTATGGAATGCGTTTAATGATCCGTTAATTGGTTATCTTTCTGATAGAACAAAAAGTAGATGGGGTCGTAGGATACCTTGGATGCTTGGTGCTACTATTCCACTAGGAGTTTTAATGATTTTATTATTCACTCCTCCAACTACTTTTACTCAAAATGAATCAGTTTTTTTTTATTTCTTCATTGTGTTGATCCTATTTGATATATCTTACACATCGTTTAATTTGAACTATAATGCTCTTTTTTCTGAAATGTTTGTTGACATGAGAGAACGCAGTTCAACAGGAAGAATTCGTATAATTTTTGTCTTAATAGCAACAATGTTCGCACTGGTATTTCCTACTTTAGTAATTGATGATATTACTAATATTAATGATGATCCGATTACAATTACTCAATATCAAATATCAGGAATTGTCGCAGCGATAGTGATATTTGTATTCTATTTTTTAATCCTTAAATTTGGGGTTAAGGACCCTAAGCATTTATCAAAGGATGCAGAATCAGCTATGTCATTCACAAGTACTCTGAAATTTACATTTAAGCATAAGTCGTTTTTACTGTTTTTATTCCCTGCTCTCGGTACCTGGCTTGTAATAAATATTCTACCAACATTATCTCCACTTTTTTTTACTTATGCCGTTGGGATTACTGATACAGAATTAATAGGGATACTACTTATGGTAATGTTTCTTGTTTCTGCGGCATCTACTCCTTTATGGGAGTGGATAAGAAATAAAAAAGGTGCTCGATTGTGTGGTTTGATAGGAATTGTGCTATTTTTAGTGTCGGTATTGTTTTTTGCATTTTCAACTGATTTTGGTATGGCTATGGTCTTTATGATATTTCTTGGAGTAGGGTTAGGAGGAGGACTTTACTTTTATGATCAGTGTATCGCAGAAATAATTGATGAGGATGAAATCACGTATGGTGTACGACGATCTGGTATCTATTATGCAGTTCTTAATTTCTTCATTAGACTATCAATGATCCTTAATTTCATAATTATTGGGTTAGTTTTTACATCAACAGATTGGATGAATTATACCCCAAATCCAGGCGCGGATCCTATTCTTGGACTTCGAATTTTAATGGGCATTTACCCTGCGATAGTTTTAGCGATCTCTCTAATTGGGATGTATTTCTATCCAATTAAAGGAGAGAGACTTAAAGAAAACAGAAGAAAATTAACTGAATTGCATGATAAAAAGAAAAGTAGCGTTTGAAAGATGTGATTTAATAATTATTCCTTTTTTTTTTTTTGAAGAAATCTAGAAATAGTTTATTTCTTTCTTTAACTAACCTATATAATTTTAATAAATATGAATATAAACATAAGTAAAATGAAAACTGTACAAATTAATGCCAAATGGGATCCAAAACCAGAATTTAAGCTTGGTTCTAAAGATATTCAAGGAAAATTAACTTACTTAGGCTCACACGTATGGCGTAACCCTATTGTTGAAGTAATAGAAAAACCAAAACCTCAAATTAAACCAAATGAAGTATTGATCAAATTAAAAAGATGTGGAATCTGCGGATCCGATGTACATATGGCCCAGAAATATGAAGATGGATATATCTATTATCCAGGTTTGACCGCTTTTCCAGTAACCCTAGGACATGAGTTTGCTGGTGAAATTGTCGAAATCGGAAGTAAAGCAATTAACAAACGTACTGGAAAGCTTTATGAAAAAGGAGAACCTGTTACAGTTGAAGAAATGGTTTGGTGTGGTGAATGTAAACCTTGTTGCGATGGTTACCCTAACCATTGTGAAAGGTTGCAAGAAATTGGTTTTTCTATTGATGGTGCGTATGCAGAATATATTACGGTACCTGCTAAATTATGTTGGAGCTTAAAAAAATTAGAAGATAAATATGATGATATCTTTAAGATTGGAAGTTTAGTAGAACCAACTTCAGTGGCCTATAACGCAGTAATTGAAAGGGGTGGGGGAATTCGACCAGGGGAAAATGTGGTAATTCTAGGAGCAGGCCCAATTGGTCTAGCAGCAGTAAAAATCTTGAAGACCGCTGGAGCTGCAGTATGTATTGTTTCAGAGCCAGAACAGAATCGAGCTACATTAGCTAGAGAAATGGGAGCTGATTATGTTATTAATCCAATCAACGAAAATTTTGTTGAAAAAATAAAAGAATACACGGATAATGAAGGAGCATCAATATATCTTGAAGCAACAGGATTGCCGGATATTGTAACAAGTGATATACAAAATGCTATATGGGAATGTAAAGCAGTTAATAGTACCGTTGTTATAGTAGCTAGAGCAGAACAAAATATGCCTGTTTGTGGTGAATATTTTCAAGTAAGAAGAGCTCGTATTGTTGGTTCTCAAGGTCACTCTGGGCATGGTAATTTTCCGAATGTGATAAATTGTATGGCTGCTGGAATGGATATGGCCCCAATGGTTACAAAAGATATATCTCTTAATGAAGTCCCCGAATATCTTAAAATTTTGCAAACAGATAAAGAAAATTGTAAAATTTCAGTTAAGATAGACTAAAACTTCTCAAAACCTATTAAATTATCATTTTTCAAATTAATAATAACAAGAGATAATCAAAACTTTTTTATATCATTTTCATCTATTTTTTTTTATTCAAAAATTATAATTTTGGAGAGATCTAATATTATGAATGAAAGTAATGATGATAATGAAGATATTGAATTAAGTGAAGAAACTGAAACTAGTGAACAAATTCTTAAAAAACAAAAAAAACAAGAAGAAATTACCTTAAAAAGAATGGAAACAAGTCTTTTTAAAACAGACCAACCAGAATCTTTAGAGATTATGGAAAATGAATCCTTTTATAGAACACCATCTACTAACATTATAGAAAGTGAGAAATTATACTATATTCTTGTCGAATTGCCTGGATTGGACAAAAAAAATGTTAAAATTTCTTTGCAAGAAGGAGTTTTAGAATTAATCGGAGAAAAAGCAATAAAAGATAAAGATAAAAAGGACGAGAAAAAGGATAAAGACAAGGAAAAGAAAGAAAAAAAGGATGAGAAGAAAGATAAAGATAAAGATAAGAAAAAGAAAAAATATAAAAAAATAAAAGGTAACTATCTAAGGAGAGAAATTCGAACCACTAATTTTTTTAGACGTTTTCATTTACCGGAAGATATAAATCCGGAAGAAATTGATGCAAGTTTTAAAAATGGTATTCTCCGGTTAGAAATCCCAAAAAAACTAGCAGCGACTAGTGAGAAAAAGGTAATAGAAATTAAATAAAACCCAAATGCGAAATTAATTTTATTTTTATACTTTAAATTCATTTCTATAAGATAGAATGCAAATATTCTGTGGATTCTTTAGCGACATCTTCGAATGAAGGCTTCATTATTGTTTCTATTGAGACAAAACCATTATAACCTGATTTTTTAAAAATATTTAGAAATGTTCTAAAATCAAAATGACCTGTTCCTGGAGCTCTACGGGTGCAATCTGCAAGATGTATATGGGCAACATACTGAGTTATTTCCTCTAAATAATCCCATATATAACCGGGATCCTCTTCTAAATATGTATGGAATGAGTCAACTAATAGTTTTAGGTTTTTTGAGCCGATCTCCTCTATCAATTTTACTGATTCAGATATTGTATTATAAGAATCTATTTCAAATCTATTAATTGGTTCAAATAATAATAAAACTCCATTATCTTCTGCTAAACGGCAACATTCCTTAAGTGATGATTTGATATTATATTTTTCTCTTTTAGAGTTGCTCTCGAAATTAAATCTTCCTCGAATTAATCCAATTATAACTTTTGATTGGATTTTTTGGGCAAAATCTATATAATTCTGAATTCTTTGAATTGCTTTTTCCCTAATATGCTCATTTTGATGCCCTAAAGAATACCCATAACGAATATAGGTACTTCCTGTTCCAATAGCAGAGATCTCAAAGTTATATGAATCCTTAATATCATTTATCTTCATAAAATTGATTTTTTCAGGTTCAAGAAGAGATAATTCAATTCCATCATAATTAAAAGAATTTAATAATTCACATAAATCAGAAAAACTCTTTATTACCTCCTCTTTGGTACTTTTTGATTCATTTAATCCCGCAACAATACTTAGTTTCATGATGTCAATATCTATTGGAATTTGAATAGGATAATACTCCACTTATATAATAATATTAAGCTAAATAAATTTAAAATAGAAAAAAAAGAAAAACGAATTATCCTTAATTTTAGTTAACTAACTAAAGTCTATTACCT
>JAEOTV010000274.1 GCA_016839635.1 Promethearchaeota archaeon
ATTTACTCAAAAATTCCTCTGAAAAAGGTCTTTCTTCAAATGGAAAAGATCCTAAAGGATTCGCTGCTTCTGCAATTTATATGGCAGCAAAATTTACTGAACATCGTAAAACCCAAACTGAAGTTTCAGATACTGCAAAAATAACAGAAGTGACTTTAAGAACTAGAATAAAAGATTTTAAGGCTCATTAAATTAACATTGAAAATTTATATGTAATAAATATATACAAATTATCTATTCTTTTTCTTTTTGGAAGAACATCCTTCTTCCTGAATGAACTACATCATAGTAATTTTTGTACTTTTCAATTTCTTCATGGATATCTTCCAAATCTTTATTTTCCAACATTTTATCAAAAATATTTTGTATTGATATATAAAGTTTAGGAATAAAAGTATCAATTTGAGATAACTGATAAGCTAATTCTTTGATAGAAGAAAAATCTAGTCTCAAATCGATTTCTCTTTTTTTAATTTGATCAAGTAATTTTTTCTCAAGTTTTCTTCTGGAAATATTGCTCCAAGTTAATTCGTAGGCGAAATAATTCACACTTTGCACAGCTTCTGTTAGAAGTGCGGTCCCTGTAGCAATTGCGATACTACCCGTAATAAGATAAGCTGTCAGAGTCCCGAGTACTAATGTTATTGACCTATAAATGAGACTTTTAATTAAACTTTCCTTCCATTCTATTTTACGTGATTTCATTATTGATTTCAATTTATTTTTTAATTTTAATTTGATTTTAAGGATAAATTTACATTATTCAATTAGAAATTTTAAGCCCTTTTTGGAAAATCATGCAGGATATATATTTAATAAATGGTAAAAGTAAAATT
Source organism: Promethearchaeota archaeon (assembly GCA_016839635.1). Next base: position 837 of record JAEOTV010000274.1, read on the forward strand.
TTATGATGTACCATTTTAAAGGACATTTTACTGAATTATATCAGTAAGAATATTTAAATCTTGGCCTCATTTAAATAAATTTAGCTCTACCTTTGTATTTTATTGAGATCTAAATGATCTATATATACGTTATATACCATAATTTCATTTGCTAAAAGAAATTGAATCAATAGAAAAGACTTAATAACTAATGATGATGAATTATGAATGCGAATGTTTATAATTTTTTTAAGAAATAGTATTAGAATAGTTGATTAACTTATTAAAACTGATAAAAAAATATTTTTTTAGTTTGGAGATAATGTTAATATGAGTATCTATGCTGATGATGTTGTAAACTTTACATCGGTATTAAAAATAGCATATAATTTCTTAACCGGTAGAGAATATTTACAAAGGAAAAAATTAAAAGAAAGGAAGACAATAATTTCTGTGGCGTCTGGCTTCCCAGATTTAGTTTTTGCTGCAGATTCGATACCTGTTTTTCCAATTCGTATGGAAAAATTTAAGCTTAATTTATATTTACTGGCATTAAATTCAGCAACTAGTTTATTCGGCTGGAATATAACTACCAAATTATTAGGAATAGCAAGGCAGGTAGATTTTTTAAAAATAGTAGATAATGTTCTAAATGATGTAATTAGCTCAATCAATTCAAAATATAATATGTTGTACGATCTAGCAATCAAAAAGAATGTAGCACCAAATTTTTGTTTTGGTATTACATCTATTTATGGAATGCATGTTTCAGAAGCAAATACATGTGATTGTAGTTTGAACTTCACTTTGCGATGTAATAAATATAATCAGTATCTCAAATCTTTAAAAACAATGATACCTAATCAAATTTGGGTAGAAATTCCCCCAATTAATCAAAATAATAAAGAAAAAAGCTTAGAAATTATGGTTGATAATGTTCAAAAAGCCATTTCAGAAATAGAAAATATTACAGGTAATATTATAACGGATAATAGTTTAAATAAGCAATTTCGAATAGGAAACCAAATAAAAAGATATTATAAATCTATTATTAATGATATCAGCACTTCAGATTTCTATCCTTGTAATCCCGCTACATTTTCAGAAATACTGGCTTTATTAACTATCTCTTTCCAGGATTGTAATTCCAATGCTCAGAGATATTTAGAAAATATAAGTCATTTAGTGAAAGAGATGAGAGATCGTATAGAACGACGTATTGGGATGGATGTATCTAATATGCCAAAAATCTTATTAACTCCTATATTCAATGGTTGGGAACCAGAGAGCCAAGAAATCGTATATAAATTAGGAGGAAAAGTACTTTATTCTGATTGGGACATATTGGGCTTATTGGAAGAAATCCCCGTTTCTAAAGATTCTGATCCAGTTGAAATGTATTCGCAATTCCTAATAAACTCCTCAAATAAAGGTTTATTTTGTTTAAATAATTGTGATGCTTTAATCAATACTTACCAAAAATATATTAAAAGAACTAGTATCGATGGACTTATTCTTAATGAACTTACAAATTGTTATTTAGATTCTAATTGTTATGAATTATTAAAAAACAAAATTAGAACTAATCTTAGAATACCAACAATTAGCATTAAATTTAAGAAGATTGGTGAAAATATAGAAAAAGTTAAGGCTAAATTAGAAACTCTTATGGAATTGTATAGTTAGAGATTTATGAGCCAAAAAAGTCAGATGGTTTTAATAGATGTTGATCTTCCTTCTCCTTTTTCGCTTTATCATGAGGATCCACCCATTCAGGTTCACCCTTTGCCGCTTTTGTGGTTGTTCCTCCTGGAGTTTTCAATCCCTGTGGCTTTAAACTCATATCAGCAGAAATCTGTTCTGGTTGTTGTCCCACTACCACTGGTGCTGCTTGTACGTAAGTAATTCCTCCTCCTTTTAAGACTTTTAATTCACTTAAGACTTTTTCAAGATTCATTGATTGAACACTTTTATTCATTGTGTCCATTATTTCCTTCAAAGATTTTGATGTTTCTCTTAATCCTTTTGGATTTATTCCTGTAAGTAATGAATCTAAATTGGCACTTATGTTTTCATTTAATTCACCTAATGATTCTAAAACGGTATTCCAATGTTTGTTCATTTGAGATTCAATGGCGCTTATCATTTTGATGGTTTCATTCACGTGAAAGCAGGGATTCTGCAAATCAATTCATGAAATTGACATGCGCCTCATAACGTTCTTCGTCCTTTGCACGTAAGTCAGATATTAGCATTATTAACTTCCGTAAGGCTTCTTTCTCTTCACTCATTTTTTACCAAAATATATATTTTTTTTTTTTATTATAATTATGATTATAAAGAAATTTATATATATTCATTTAGCAAATAAACGAACTTGTAGAAATTCAATAATTTTTATTTAAAATAAATAAGTTATTACTAAAAATGTCAATAAAAAAAACACAATGGATAAAAAATCCAAAAATTCTTGAAATTAATACATTTCCATGGCTTCATTCCTTATCAGAAACTTATAATACTCCTATTAATTTGAAGAACATTCCGGAACAAATATTTAACCAAGAGATTAAATTATTTGACGCACTATGGTTGATGGGAGTATGGGAAAGAAGTCCTGCTAGTAAAAAAATAGCCCTTGAACATCCTGATCTATTAAAAGAATATCATAAGGCTTTGCATGATTTTAGGGATGAAGATGTTATAGGGTCACCTTATGCCGTATATTATTATCATGTAGATAAAAATATTGGGGGGATAGATGGTTTAAAGGAAATCAGGGAGAAATTAGCTGAAAGAGATATTCAATTAATATTAGACTATGTCCCTAACCATGTTTCCGTTGATTCTTTATGGACATTTGAATCAGATCTATTTATAGAGGGAACGGTAGATGATTTAATGTCTCATCCATATGATTATTTTAGTATTGGTGAAAAAGTATTTGCGTATGGTCGTGATCCTAATTTTCCCCCATGGACAGATACTATCCAAATTAACGCTTTTTCTAAAGAAGCTAGAAATAAAGCAGTTAACACACTACTTGATGTTGCAGAATTCTGTGATGGAGTTCGATGTGATATGGCTATGCTTATGACTAACAAGGTTTTTAGTAAAACATGGGGTAGAAAAGTGGGGATTATTCCTGATAAAGAATTTTGGGAAGAAATTATTCCCGTAATTAAAGAAAAATATCCAAATTTCATTTTTATAGCGGAAGTATATTGGGGTATGGAATGGGAGCTTCAACAACAAGGATTCGATTTCTGTTACGATAAAAGACTTTATGAGAGGTTAATTTATGAGAATATTAATGCTATTAATGATCATCTAAAAGCAGAGTGGGCTTTTCAGAGTAAACTTGTTAGGTTCATTGAAAATCATGATGAATTAAGAGCTATTGAGAAATTTGGAGAACCAAAATCACGTGCAGCAGCGATTATAACAACAACTTTACCAGGAATAAGATTAATATATGAAGGCCAAATTCAGGGATATCATATAAAATTACCGGTCCAATTAAGAAGGCGACCATTTGAAGAGGAAAATGAACAATTGTTAAATTTCTATTTAAACTTATTAAATGCAATACCAAGTCAAGATTTTAGTGATCCTAACTGGTCACTCTGTGAAGTAGAACCAATAAATATTGATGATGATTCATTTTCAAATATAATTTCTTATTTATGGTGGAAAGATAATAATTATAGGCTTGTTGTTGTTAATTATAGCCCAAATTACTCAAAAGCTCATGTAAAAATAAGTCCATTTCATTTTGACACCTATAAGTGGAGATTTACTGATTTACTTGATAGCAAATCTTATACATATAATGGAGAAGAATTATATAAATATGGTTTGTATATTGAATTAGAAGCATGGAAAGGACATATTTTTGAAATTTCAAGAGGATAATATTCTATAATTCTAATTAGAGAAAAAGCTACTAGACTATTAACAAAACTAAAAAACAAAATTGAAAATTAGTGGACTGTAACCGTTTTTGCTAGATTTAATGGCTTATCAGGGTCTAATTTATGTTCAAGGGCAGCATAATAAGCTAATAATTGTAGTGCTGGAATAAAAGTTATTGAACTAAAAAGAGTATGATATTTATCCTTAGGTTGAGGTATTCGAATTGTAATATCACTTAGACTAGTAATTTTTACATCACTTTCTACAACTAAAGAAATTATTTTACCCCCTCTTGCTTTAAATTCCATTACATTTCCGACTAACCTTTCATAGGTTTCATCTGGAGGTGCGATAAAAATAATAGGGTATCCCTCTCTTACTAAAGAGATTGGCCCATGTTTAGCATGTGCAGCTGAGTATCCTTCAATAAAACGACAAGCAACTTCTTTTAATTTTAAGCCACCTTCTTTTGCAGTTGCTATTGATGCGCCACGGGCTAGAAAGAAAAAGTTTAGATTTTTTTCTAAGCTTTTTACTATGTATTTAATTAAATCAACATTTTTTTCAAGAAAGTTCTCTATAATATTAGGAGTGAATTGTAATCCCTTATTATATTTCTGAATTTCTTCATTTGATAGTTTTTTTCTCAGTTTAGCAATTTCTAAGGCAACTAATGCAAGAGTAAGAACTTGAGTAACATACGTTTTAGTAGCAGCAACTCCAATTTCAGGACCTGCTTGAGTAATTAATACCTTATCTGAATGTCTAGTAAGTGATGAGCCAACAACATTCGTAATTGATAATATTTTTGTACTTGGATTAAATTCTTTTGCCCATCGAATTGGTTCAATTAGATCAATAGTTTCTCCCGATTGTGATATTGCTATTATCACAGAGTTATCTTCAAGTGAGTTACCTAATAGAGTTTTAAATTCAGAGCATTCTATTGCTTCAATATACTTACCAAGAAATTTCGTTATTATAAATTTCCCTGCTAATGAGGCATAGAAAGAAGTTCCAGCCGCTGTGATATATATATGTTCTGCGTTTATTAATAGCTCAGCGAATTCTTTCAAAGATTTTGTTTGTATTTTCATTGTTCTTCTTAGAGCTATTGGTTCTTCATAAATCTCTTTTAACATAAAATGATCGAAGCCTTTCTTTTCAGCCGCATCTAAATTCCAATCTATAAATTGTATTTTTTTTGATTTAGGAACGCGAGGATTATTGAGATCAAAAAATTCTGCTGTTCCTGCTTTTAAAATCGCTATTTCATCATCCTCTAAAATATAGCAATTTCGTGTATAAGGTAAAAATGCTGGAATATCTGAAGCGCAATAAGTTGATTTTCCCTCTTCAATCCCGATTATTAATGGTGATTCTCTTCGGACAACAATGATAGTATCTGGATAATCAGCATGACAAATAGCTAATCCAAATGCACCTTTACATTTTTTGATAGCAGAAACCACAGCATCTTTTAAATTTCCATGAGTATTCAAATTTTCTTCAATTAGGTGAGGAATAATTTCTGTATCGGTTTCGGATTTAAAAACATGCCCGTTAGATATCAATTCTTCTTTTAGTTCAAAAAAATTTTCGAGAATTCCGTTATGTATAACAGCTATTTTATTATTACAATCTAATTGAGGATGACTATTGATTTTAGTTGGTGGCCCGTGAGTTGCCCATCTAGTGTGAGCTAAAGCAAGTTTAGACCCAGCTGGAACCTCATTTAATTTCAACTTCTTTTGGATATCATCAATTTTGCCAGAATCTTTCTTAACAAATAACTTTCCATTTGCCATAGATACAATTCCACAAGAATCATATCCACGATATTCTAGGCGTTTTATTCCCTCGAATACAATATTACCTATATCTAAATTTTCTTGATTAGTAATGATCCCAAAAATGCCGCACATTTTACTAAATCATATTCAGTATTATCATGTTAAAGAAATTTTGAAAAGTATTTTAAGATTATTGAATTTAGGATAATACAATATAAAATTAAAAAAAAATTTCAATTGGGCTAAACTAAAGCTAAGAACTTTATATAAGAGTTAGTCTCTGCATGTTTCTCATAGCGAGATTGTTCATTTCTATTGAGTGGTTTATATCTATTGTAGATTCACCTGAAATTCTTAAATAAGGACTAGTTCCAGACCTTCGTATTAAAAGCCACCCATCTTCAAAATCAAATCTACATCCATCCATTCTATTGATAATTACTTTTTTTTTTCCCTGGTTTTCAAGTGATTCCATCATTTCATTAACAATCTTCTGGTGGATCTCTGTTGTAAAAGGAATATTTTTTTGTAGTTTGAATTTATCAGCATAATAAGGATAAGCTGGAATTTCTTTTAATAATTCTTTTAAACTCATTCCCGTTTTAGTTAACATTTGCAATACAATTGCAATGGTAACTATTGAATCTGGTCCAAAATGATAATTAGGCCAAATATAAGTACCTGAAGTTTCACCTCCCAAAAATCCCCCATGCTTCTGTAGTGCTAGAGAAACCTTAATATCTCCAACTTCTGTTCTAATAACTTCACATCCAAGAGGATTTAAGACATTATCAATCAAACTAGATGAATTAATAGGAGTAGCTATCATCATTTTATCTTTAGGAACAATATTTTGTTGAATGAAATATCTTGCTAACAATGCTAGTAATCGAATCGGATCAACAATCTCACCATTTTCATCTAAAAATATAACTCTATCAGCATCTCCATCTAATGCGATACCAATATCTTCTTGTTGAGATATTTTTAAAAATTTTGATAATTGGATTAAATTTTCTTTACTTGGTTCTGAATGGCGTCCTGGAAATCTGCCATCCATTTGGCTATTTATGGTCATAATATTGACATTGTAAGCAGAAAGAAGTTTTGGTACAATTTCACATCCAGAACCATTCCCCGGATCAACAATTGCATGTAGCTTACTTCCATCAAATTTTATTGGATCTGTAATTTTTGAGATATGAATATCATTTATATCATTGATTTCAGTAACTTTCCCTATCTGATCATATTCACTTTTTAGAAAATCTTTCTGATCATATATTCGTGAAATTTCAATTTCTTGTTCGGGAGAATATCCTACTCCAGAAGGATTCCATAACTTCAAACCTATGTATTCTGGAGTATTATGTGAAGCTGTAATCATAACTCCTGCATCAGCTTCTAAAAAACGTAGTGATGCTGCTAATGTAGGTGTAGTGACGATTCCTAAGGTTTTGACATTGCACCCACAGCTAACTATTCCAGAGATTAATGCATATTCTATAGGTAAAGCAGACATTCTAATATCTTTTCCAATTACAATAGTACTTCCCGTTTTTAAATAAGTTCCCAATGATAATCCTACTTCCAATGACATCTGGGGTGTGAACATAAGATCTGAGTCAGAATAATTCAAAAATATACGACGTATCCCAGAGGTTCCAAAAATCGAATTTGCCTTTGTTGCTTTCTTATGCATAATTTATGGTTTTTTATGAATACTACAGTATCTATCTATGAGATTTAGAAGGTTTCCTACTTTTTATATTTAATTTATGGAATTCATAACAATTAGAGAAAAATCTATAAGGAAAGCTAATGAACAGATTAAATTCTGTTGCATGGGTTCTTGTAATACGAGTTTTAAGAGAAAAGGAAAAATTATTAATTTCTTAAAAATATTCTTTAATTATTACTGTATCAAGATTATTGGCTTCCATTTTTATAGATTATGATTTTTCAAGGATTATTTAACATATTGGATTTATACTTCAAGGAAATTGATCTTTTTTACAATAATATTGATCAATTCTTCAGAGAGAAAATTAACAAATCATTTATTGATGCAAAAATAAATGAAAATATCATTACTCAAAAATTGGAAGAACTTAAAACATATATAATAAAATTATTTGAAGAAATCGGATTTAATATAAAACAAATTGAAAATGAATTTTTTGATCCGTTTCTTGAAATAAAAAAAGAAGATAAAGCACAGATTACCTCAATAACAGATCTTTACGAAAGAAAATTAGCACCGATAATTTATGAGATATTTTTGGAAAAAATTGTTGATTATCTTGTAAATGTCGATGTCGCTCCTTTAATGTTAAAATTAAAATCTGAGGGTTTTTTAACAATTGAATTCATTATGGAACTTAGAAATTTAAAAACTCTCATCGATAGATCCCCTGAAAAGAGAGAGAATTTAAAGAAATACATACAAATTCAAGAGAGAATTATTAATAAGTTTAAGAAAAACAAACAAAATATTGAAAGTCTAGAAGATCTAAAAGAACCACAATTTAAACTCCAGATTTTGTATTTGATTTATAGAATAATTAATTTCTTCCACCTTCAGAAAATTTTTGATTTTTCTCACATAAAATCATATTTAGAAGACAATGTAGATGAGTGGTTATTAGATGTTCCTCTGGTGTCATTGAAAAATCCAGATATTTATTTTTGTGGTATTTACCTTGCTAAATATCTAAAAGCTGATCTTGAGAAACAAAAGATTATTGACTTTTTATTAAATTTATACGAAGAAGCGATAGATAGGTATGAATCACCCCTCATCGAAGCTACAGATGGTGCCTATTATTTTATCAAATCTACTGAATTAATGAAATTATGGTTAAGTTATGATAAAGTAAATAAAATAATTAAAACCGATTCTAAATTTTATGAACCAAATTATCTGAAAGATCTCGAGACTTCTCAGTTAGTTGTAATCTTAAAAATATATACACAATTAGAATTAGCTAAGCAGGAAACCCTAATGAGAGCAATCAGAGAGGAGATTGAATTGCGAGTAACTCCAGATGGAATTAAGCAATTTAGAGATGGATTTGTTTCGTCAGAAGCCACGTATTATGTTCTTTTTAATTATTATATGAATTATACGCTTGATAAACTAAAAGACTATAATATTTTAGAAAATATAGTTTCTCGAATTTATCGTAATTTAGAATTTCTTGATTTTTCAATTGATACAAATTATGATTTAATCAGTGAATTATTTTATTCACTTGAAAGTTTAAAATTATTTAATTGTATTGAAACACATGAGATGATAATTCACTTAGCGAAATATTTATTTCCAAAAGAAATATACCAAAAAATTTCTAATACAAAAGAAATAATTAGGGAAAAAGCAAAATTCAGGCATTTGAAAGTGGATCGAGTTACAGGAGAAACTATTTATTAAAGTGGATTTAACACTTGTTCCACTTTATATCTCATATGAAGTATTTAGTTAAGATCGACAGAACTAAAAATTATAAATTAATCCTAATCATTTTACTAAGATAATACTAAATAGTGTTGGTATGAATGGATTTAAAAGATTTTGAATTAATTTATAAGGATAATCGATGTTTAATTAAAGATAAACTAAAGATTAAAAAAAAACTTGAAGAAATTGTCGGAGAAAAAAATGTATCAACGGAAGATATTGATATTTTAGCTTATACTAAGGATGGATCTCTTATAGCTTTTAACTGGGCACTTCAAGGAAAGATAGCCGGTTTACCCGATTTCGTAATATGGCCAGAATCTGTGGAACAAATATGTGAAGTTTTAAAGTTTGTTAATCAAGAGAAAATCCCCGTTATACCTTACGGAGAGGGATCTGGAGTTGTTGGAGGCGCAATACCAGTTCAAGGGGGAATTATTATTGATATGAAAAAATTTAATAAAATTCTCGAAATTAATGATAAGAATTTGACCGTTACAGTTCAATCGGGTATAAATGGAATGAATTTAGAACGCTTTTTAAATGCTAAAGGATATACAACAGGGCATATTCCACAATCTCTTTATATTTCCTCTTTAGGTGGATGGATTGCCCATCGAGCAGCTGGTCAATTTAGTACTAAATATGGTAAGATTGAAGATATATTACTAGGAATGGGGGTTGTTTTACCACAAGGGGAAATTCTACATTTTAAAACTGTTCCAAGAGCATCTACAGGTCCTCAGCTTGAAAAATTATTTATAGGAGGAGGAGGGACACTAGGAATAGTTACTGAAGCCACATTGAAGATTTGGCCTTTTCCAGCAAAAAGAACTTTAATTTCTTATGCTTTTCCATCAATTGAAGATTCTTTTAATGCTGTTAGACAAATTTTAAGGGAAAACATATTTCCTGCAGTGATTAGAATATACGACCAATTTGAGACTTCAAGACATTTCCCAGAGATTGATAATGCAAAAGATAAAGTCATGGTCATTTTTGTCTGTGAAGGGAATGAAAAACTTGTTGATTTAGAGGAATTGATAACAATAGAAAAATCTAAGAATAATTCGGGGATAGATTGTGGAATTCATCCCGTAGAACATTGGTTTGATACTAGATTTAAAGTCACGGAAACCTCCGCAATGCCACCATATAAAATTATATTTGATACAATTGAAGTTGCATCATTATGGGAAAACGCATCAAATATTTATCATTCTGTCTTAGAATCAATGAACCAATTACATGGAGTCATAATGATCACTGCTCATGTCTCACACTTTTATCCTAATGGTGTAGGTATTTACTTTACTTTTGGTGGAGTCCCTTCGAAAGATCAAACAGATTTAGAATATTATCAGGAATGCTGGAATACAATAATTAAAGCAGTAATAGATGCAGGGGGTTCAATTGCTCATCATCATGGAATAGGAATAAACAGATCTCATTGGATGGAAAGCGAATGGGGAAAATCTATGAAAACATTAAGGGATATAAAAAAGCTACTTGACCCAAATAATATTCTAAATCCAGGGAAAGTTTATGTAGATGCCTGGAAAGGAGATGAAAAATAAATGGGTGTCGAAGAAACATTAAAAAAGTACAGTTGGATTTTACCTCTTATTCAAAAAGCCGATAGAGTTACCAGATCCATTATAATGAAAAATTTTAGGCAAAAGAAAGCGAATTTTTTTCCAGAAGGAGAATTTAAAGCAGATGTGGATAATCTGATTAAATGTATGTTATGTCCAAATATGTGTCGGTTTGATTGTGGAACACTACAAGCATCACTAACAGAAACAATGAGCCCTGCTTATAAAGCTAGAATTGGTTATTATATAACAACGGGTAAGATAGATCCAATGAAAAAAGAAAACAAGGCTTTCATTGATTTAATGTATAAATGTACAAATGAAGAAAACTGCAAAATTTGGTGCCCTTTTGAATTTTCAGTAGTTTCATTATTAGAAAGTGTTAGAGATGATTTAAATGATAAAGGTTTAATGCCAGAATACTGCAAACAGCAGATCAGTAAATTAAAAAAAACCAATACTATAGAAGATTACAATATTTATGAGACTTATAAGGAAAAAGGAATTGAAAATATAGAAACAGAGGGTAATGATGATGTTTTTTATTATATCGGATGTGAATCTATGAAATTTCCTAAGGTTATAAATGCAAATATTAAAATCTTAAAGAAAGCAGGAATAAAATTTTCAACCAATCTTGATAAAAAAGTTTGTTGTGGTGGGCCAGCATTCAATATTAGAGATTTTAAAACTGCTAAAGAGTTTGCTGAAAGAAATAAAGAACTCATTGAATCTACTGGTGCTGAATTTATTATATCAGATTGTCCTGGCTGTGTTGTAACATTAACAAATAGATATAAAAAAGCTGGAATTGAAATTGAAAAACAAATACTGCATACAACTCAATATTTTAGGAAATTAATTGATGATGGAAAATTAAAATTCAAAAATCAAATTCTAGAAGAGTATAAAAAGATAACAATTCATGATCCTTGTTTAATTACGAGGAATCTGAATGATACAGAATCAATTAGAGAAATTCTTAAGAAAATTCCAGGTTTAGAAGTAGTTGAACCTATTTATAATAAAGAAAATGTTCATTGTTGCGGTTGGAGTGGTACTGCCCATTGGGCAGATAAGGACTTAGCAGTTAAAGAAGCACGAAATAGAATTAATGAATTAAAGGAAACGGGAATGAGGATATTTGTTTCTGCTTGCCCTCTTTGTGAACTAGGATTAGGTTACGGGATCGCAGAATCTGAAAAAGAAAAATATAATATACTAGATATATCTGAATTATTATTAACATTACTTTAATATTTAAATTAATAATGTAAGTGGTTATATGAGCGATTTGATTTGTGTATTTGATGTTGGAACAACCGGGGCAAGAACAATTGTATTTGATATTAATGGTAAAGAAGTTGCTAAAGCTTATGAAGAATATCCTGGTATAGAACAACCAATAGGGATTTCTGAACAAGATCCAATAATTTGGTGGAATGCTGTCAGAAACACATGTAATAAAATAGTAAGAGCAATTAATCCAGAAGATATAATTGGAATATCAGCAACTTTTCTTAGAGGAACGGTAACTATTATTGATAAGAAGGGAGAAGTGCTTCATCCTGCTTTAACTTGGATGGACGAAAGGGGAGAACATACAGCATTAGAATGGAAAAAAGAAGTAGATCTCAGAAGATCGATTCCTAAGATACTCTGGCTTAAGAATAATAAACCAGATTTATTCAGTAGGGCTGATAAAATTATCCACACTGATTCCTATATATATATGAAATTATGTGAAGAATGTGTAACAGACCCATCAATTAGTATTTGGGGAATATTAAATAATAATTCACTTAAATGGGATGAGGAATTAGCGGAACGATTTGATTTACCAATAGATCTTTGGCCAGAATTGCATCAACCTGGAGAGATTATTGGTGAATTATCCAGTAGTGCTGCGGATATTTTAGGATTAAAGAAAAACATTCCGATTATAGCAGGGGGTAGTGATCAACAGTGTTCATCATTAGGATTAGGTGTTATTAATGTAGGTCAGGCTAAGGCAACTACAGGAACAGGAACATTTTTAGATTATGTTGTAGATCACCCTATTGAACCCGCGGGAGATTTTCCTATTTTTTCGCTACCTTCTGTTATAAAGGGTAAGTGGAATATTGAGGGTGTTTATCCAGGAACGGGTGATGCATTAAAATGGTTTGCGAATAATTTCTCACAATTACATCTTAAACAGAGTCAAGAGCAGGGTAAAAATGTGTATGACATGCTAACTTCAGAAGCCGCAACAATACCCCCCGGAAGCGGAGGATTGCTATTTTTAACGGGATTATCTATCTTCCGAAAAGGGACTATTCATGGTTTAGATTGGAATCATACTAGAGCACATATAATACGTTCGATAATGGAATCTGCTGCTCTGGGTGCTCGATATTATCTCCAAACAACAGAAGCAATGGGAGGTGGAAAAACGACTGAATTAAGAGTTGATGGAGGGGGAATGAATAGCGATTTATGGGTTCAAATTTTTGCAGATATTACAGAGAAAAAAATATTAGTTCCAGAGAATAAAGATGGTGCTGCTATGGGTGCCGCGATTTTGGGTTTTTTTGGATGTAAAAGATATAATATGATTGAGAAAGCTGTTGAAAATATGATTAGATTTCCTACATTTAAAAATCCAATTAAAGAAAATTCAAAAATATATAAAAAATTATACAGAATTTTTCTACCAACACTTCTAGAAATTTATTCAAAAAAGCGAGTTACTAAAGATTTATAATTTTTTTTTATTTATTAACACTTTTTCAAGATGATTAGGTGTTAAAATCAGCAATTTTGGAAATTTAGTAAAGTATTTTTGGAATATATTATTTCAAAAAATATAGAATATCATAAGTTACTAGCTAACATGCCTTATTTCAAGAACCAAGAGGGTTATAATCTATATTATGAAAACATCAATCCGGATTCGAAAGCTTACACCATTATTTTACTTCATGGATTTGCTTCCTCTGCTTCTTTCTTCAAGGCACAAATAAAGATTTTAAAGAAGAATTATAGAATTATTGCTTTTGATGCATTAGGGCACGGGAGGAGTGACCATCTTAAAGGAATTAATCTTTCTAAAAATCTTAGATTTGATATTATTAGAGATTTAGAAGATCTCCTCAAATATTTAGAAGTAAACGAAAAGTATGGTATAATAGGGCATTCTCTTGTTGGGGGGATGATTGGACAATTATTTGCTGTAAAACATCCTGAAAATATCAAATTTCTTATTTTATTGAATTCCGGATATATTATCATTGATAATGTAATTAGAAATATATTTTATAATCTACTCCCATATTTTATCCGCATGAATTTTTTAGAAGTTTTAGCTAATTCTGTTGAAAAAATTCTAGATAAAACCATTCCCTATATAATTACGGCCTTATCTGATTCCTTAACAGGATTAAATTTAACAAAAGACCAATTACATATGCAAATTGAAGATCAAATTTTTCGTATGATTCATGAAATAAAAGAGTACGATCCATCAGGCATTAGCTGTCCTA
>JAEOTV010000275.1 GCA_016839635.1 Promethearchaeota archaeon
ACTAATTGCATCCAATGAAAAAACTGCTCCTTTTGTTCCAAATTGTTTTTCCATTTTCTTCCGATCTGTTCTTGCAGCTTTTTGTTTCCATTTTTCGAATATAGAATCCAGGTTTGGTGTTTTTATTCTTACAGGCATTATTTTTCACTTTGTATTTTTTTTAATAATTTCATTAACTTTATTTAATTGATTTAGAATTATAAAAATATAAAATAGAATAATTTATAATCTTTATATAGAAGAAAATAAATACAAATATAACAAAAAAGTCGAAAATAAAATGTCTGCTGAGGAACGTCAATCGGTTGAATATTTCTTGCAATGGATAAGTCAGGGCGGTTTGGGTCAGTGGCTTGAGCATTTCTTAAATCAGGGTGATGAGGCAAAACTTAGACAGATAAAAGAAGTCTATGATAAGATAAAACGCGTCTTTGGATTTTAATTTCTGAAGTTCTTTTTTATTATCTAATTTTTCTATACTATTGAGTAAGCTTTTTTATAATTAGAAAATTTGATTTGGTATTTTTCATATTATTCTATTATTAGTTAATTTCCTAATTGGTTTCATAATTGAGTGTTCCTTTCAAAAGTTTCTTTATAGTTTTTGATAGAAATCGTGAGCATAGGAAAGATTTACTATTTAATGTTAATTTTTTTTATCTAAAATCATTTAAGAAAAAGAATTTTACATTTTCTTATATAAAGGAACCATTTTTTAGGGGAACGGTGATTTTTGGACGGGATTTTAAAAATAGAATACGTCCTCTAAATTTTAATAAGATTGAGAAAGAAGGCAGTTCACAACCAGTTAATCCACGATTACTCAGAAAGTTCATTTTATCAGATCAAAACAAATTTATCGCGTTTTCAAGCCAAACCCCTTCTCAAGATGTTTCACCTGTTAAAGAAATGCTAAATAATTTTCAATATGAAACGGAAAGGATTATTAATTTAACTTTATGTAATACTTGCATGGAAAAGCATACTTTTACATTATTAAATGAGAATATTCAAATTAAATCATATAAAAATCAAATAATTTGTTCTGAATGTGCTTACGATATTATATTAAGTAGGATCAAGCTTACCGGGCTTTTTTCTCAAGAAAAAGTCAGTCCTAAATTAAAGAATTTTTGGATGCACTTAATACTCAAATTTAAAGATATTAGGAAAGTATTGGAGTCATTTAAAGCAGATTTTGATCCCATGAGATCCCGAGATATAACTCTCTATGATATTGAGGAACCACCTTCAATTAGCAAAAAATATCTTAGTCAAGATATACAAAGTTTAGAAATTCCTCCTGCTTTTAAAGAGATATTGAAAGGGATACAATTAATTAATTTATTGCCAATCCAGGCAATTTCTATTGAAAAAGGCTTATTATCAGAATGTAACAATCAATTAATTATGGCTCCCACGAGTGGAGGAAAAACTTTAGTAGGAGAATTGGCAGGAATCTCAAAAGTTTTAAATGACAGAACTGCTAAAATGTTATATTTAGTACCAATTGTGGCTTTAGCCAATATAAGAACAGAAGAATTTAAAGAAAAATATAGATCACTAAAACTAAAGGTCATCAAAAGAGTTGGAGAATCATTATTTGAGAAAAAAGCAGATAACAATATTAAAGACTTAACCAATGCCCATATTATCATTGGAACATATGAAGCAATTGATTATATTTTAAGAAGTGGGAATAAAAATCTTTTAGGAAATGTTAGTACAATAATTATTGATGAAATTCAAACATTAATTGATCAGGATCGTGGTTTTATTTTAGATGGGTTAATTGCTAGGTTGAAAACACAATTCAATTCTCAATTTCTATATTTAAGTGCAACCTTAGGGGAACCAGAGTTTTTAGCAAATAAATTAGGTTGTGAACTAATTAAGTATAATAATCGTCCTGTTCCCGTTGAGCGTCATTTATTATTATGTCTAAACGAAACTCAAAAACAAAAGTATATTTCCAGGTTAGTTAGAGCATCGTTTTCCATGAAATCTAAGTATGGATTTAAAGGGCAATCAATAGTATTTACTAATACTAGAAAAAAGTGTGAATCGATATCGAGCTATTTACAAAATAAAGGGATAAATGTATTACCTTATCATTCAGGTTTAACCAATGAAGAGAGGAAAGAAATAGAAGAAAAATTCCAAACACAGAAGATTTTTGGGGTGATAGCAACTGCAGCATTAGCAGCAGGTGTAGATCTTCCAGCTCGCCAAGTTATTTTTGAATCTTTAGCTATGGGTATAAATTGGTTAAGT
Source organism: Promethearchaeota archaeon (assembly GCA_016839635.1). The sequence goes on from JAEOTV010000275.1 coordinate 2,275, forward strand.
GTTGCAGAATTCGAACAAATGCTCGGAAGAAGTGGTAGATTAAAAAAACATGAAAAGGGTTTAGCATATATCCTTGTTGAACCTGGAAAGGTGTATTCTCCAAAAATGAAAATCACTGAAGAAAATATAGCAATAAAGCTATTGAATGGGAAAATTAAAGACTATGAGCTTGTACCTGATGAGGATAAGTCTCAAACAGAAATTCTAGCATTTATTTCTATGTTTACCCAATGGATTTCAAAAGAAAAAGTGTATAACTTTTATAACTATTTACTAAACAATCATTTTGATTTGGAAAGGGTATTGAAGAAGTTAATATCTTTTAATTTAATTCGAATAAAAGAAGATATGACAATTAAATCAACCCGTTTAGGAAGAGCAATTGCTAATTCATTTTTAACAGTTGACGAAAGTCTTGAAATCATAAAAAAATTACAGAATAAATTAAAAACACCATTGGATATTGCTTTAGATATAGAAGTTCTCAGAAATGTATATTTATCAAAAAATATTGTTGCAGATTTATCAAAAAATGTCAATATGAAATATTTTTCAAATAATCTATTTAGTGCTAGCGTATTATCCCTAATGAATGCTGAGTATGTAAGAAAAAGAAAATCATTTTCCCGTGATTTTATTGCATTTATAATGAAATTAACTAACGAAATATTTAATTGCAATTGTAAAGATAATCCATATTGCGATTGTGGTCGTTTAAATTTAGAGAAACTAATTCTTGAATTAAGAATCACACATAATATGACAATTGAAGAGATTTCTAGTTATTTAATTGAAGAATATAAAGTCATGGTTTTTAAAGGGGATCTTATTGATTATTTAGAGAATTTAATCTACAGTCTAGAGAGTATTAAAAACATTGCACAAGGAATATCCAATTTGGATGAATCCTTCATAAAGGAAATTAAAAAAATTCCTAACTTGATAGATAACATAAAATATTAGTTCATATGTATTTCTACTATATCATAGTCCTTTAAAGGATAATCCAAGCCAACTTTTTTGCGTTTCTGGCGCACTCCTTCACGTATTACAGTAGCATGGTCAAAATTATCGTAAAAACTTCGATGAATTTTCTCAGCAACCTCCTTTACAGATACTCCTTCTTCCATCAGGAGGGGTTGATCTGCTACTCTTCCACTACTCATGGTAAATATGCGAATTTTATTTAAAAATTTTAAGATTATTTCACCAAAATCCTTCGGAAAAAACTCTCTCTGGAAACTTGTACCTAATATGATTGGAAATTTATCAGAATATTTTGTTTTTAACATTTCAAAAGTTTCTTGAGTATGAGGAAGGTCTCCTTTAGTCCCTATTATTATTGCTTTTTTATATACAATTGAAGGTATCAAAACATCAATAACATCATCAATTGTAATTTTTCCATAAATTTTTACAATTCCATTACGAATTCCATTCTCATTTATAATTTCTTTTATTTCTTCTGTTAATTTTTCTAATTCCTCAATATCTTTTGCTTCTCTAGTCATATATATGACTTGAATTTTATTTGCACCAGTTTTCTCAATAGTGAGAGGTGGAGGAGATTGGTTTACTCGAATATCGGCTCTAGTTAATTCAAATATTAATAAATCCATTTGTTCTTTAATATTTCGAGATAAATCGATACAAAAACATAATATATCTGCCGCTCTAAGTTGTGAAAGAATTTCTTTTCCATTACCTACACCCTCAGAAGCTCCTTTCATAATGGAAGGCATATCCACTATTTGAAATCTTATTTTTTGATATCTATAAATTCCAATTTCCGGAATGGGAGTAAATCTACCAATTTTTTCATTAGCAGCCCCTGTCAAATAATTTAAAAGAGTCGTTTTCCCAACTCCTGGTGTATAATAATTACTAATTAATATTAATTGGAGTCCTTCCTTTTTTATTGAAAAAGGGCTAACAATCTTTTGGGTACTTTTCTGCTTTTGTTTACGTTCTTCTACTTCACGTTTCATTTTCGCTAAACGAGATTTATTAAGGGCAACGATTTTTTCTGTGGCTTTATGTTTGGGAACCAAAGATAAAAATTCTGTTAACTTTATTATTTTCTCTTCTTTGGAACCAGCATCAAGATATTCTTGATATTTTGCTTTTGCCGCAGTTGGTAAATTTGAGCTCAAAATAAAACACTTAAGCAATAATTTAAAATAAAGAACGAAATCTATCTTCTGTTTTTAATTTTAAATCCCCTAAAACTTCATTAATCCGAGATTCGAATTGTTTGAAGTATTTAGGTTTTTTTGAAAATATGTCATTAAGGGGATAGCGGTTCAAGAAATAAGCAATGATTCGATTTAACTGGCGTTTAACGACTGACGCATCTGTTGCTTTTTCTATTATAGCATATGACAATAGAGGCTGTTTATTATTTTCATCATCATTTGGTAACGTGATCATTTCACAAAAGCATACTAACTTAAAGGAAGCAAGAGAGATAACATTTATATCGTCACCGAATACTTCACTGGTAAAACTTTCAAGTGCTGTTAAAAATCCCGCACGTAAGTTTGGATCTAAGACATCGTCTGAGGAAGAGTAGTATTTAATCTCAACTAGGTTTCGCATCCCTAAGTTTATTCCTACTTCAAGAACAGCCATTTTTAAAAAGGATATCTATTTTCTAACTAAATTGTTATTTTTAATAATATAAATTATAGTTTTTATTTCTATTTTTTTTTTAAACCTTTATTTAATATAATTTTAATTGTTTTTTAAAAGGATAAAGAATATCATTGAAAATTTTTGATTGGATAATCTTATACTAATTTTTAAATTGTATTCTAATTTAAAAGATTAATTTTTAGAAATATTAAGGAAGTTCCATCTGTTTTTTATAAAGAAAAAAAGTGTTTTCACAAAGCATTGCTACCGTCATTGGACCAATTCCTCCCGGAACAGGGGTTATTTTTCCACACTTATCAAAGACTCCTTCGAAATCAATATCACCACATAATCTACCTTCAATTCTATTTATACCCACATCTATAAGAATTGCTCCTTCCTTTATTCTTTCTTTAGTTATGAATTTTGGTTTTCTGACTGCAACTATAACTATATCTGCTTTTTGGATATGCCTATCTATATCCTTTGTTGAAGTATGGCATATAGTTACCGTCGCATTTCTTTTTAACAACATAAAAATCAATGGTTTGCCGACCAAATTTGAACGATTAATTATTACTACATCTTTACCTTTCAGGTCTATATTGTTATTTTCTAATAATGATATAATGCCTTTTGGAGTACAAGATCCTTGATCTTCATTATAATCAAAAAGTCTTCCTCTTGAAATAGGATGCAAACCATCTGCATCCTTTAATGGTGAAATTTTCTCTATAAATTCAGGTGTATATTCTCTTAAACGTTTTGGAAGAGGTATTTGTAACAAAATTCCATTAATACTAACATCTTTATTAACTCTATCAATCTCATCTAAGAGTTCCTCCTTTGTAATATTCTCCTCTAACTCTATAATATTGGAATCGATACCTACACTTTGACAAGTTCTATTTTTTATATTCACATATATTTTAGAGGCAGGATCCTTCCCTACAAGGATAGTAACTAATTTTGGCCTAATACCAGTTTCCTCTACTGCCTTTTTGACTTGGTTTTTCAATTCTGAATTTAATTTTTCTGCTAACTTTTTTCCATCCAATATTTTATTATTCATTATCCTTCTTGATTAAATTAAACTTTAAAATAAAAAAAGTGATAGTATTAACATCAAAATATAATGTCTTTTTTTTTTTAAAAAAAATCTTATATTCTTCTTCTTCTCCAAAGAAAGACAGCTATTGCAACAATCAATCCGATAGAACCTAAAACAATTCCTAAAATCAAGTAATCAAACTCAACCATCCAAATGTCGTCAAGTAGACTATATAATGAGTTTAATGTTTCCAGAGTTTTGAAAGCATAATAACAAGAAATTACTGAAGATATTGTTGATTGAAATACCCCAGAATTCTCTACAAATCCACCATCCTCGAAATTCTGCCGCGCTAATACCCATTGAACTGTTTCACGACTATTTAATGCATTATCGTCTATCAAAAAAATTGCTTTTGTACAAAAATATGTACTACTTAATAAAGCGTATCCAGCTAATTCATCAGGAAGATAAGCGCCATAATTTTCTAGATCAACGGAACTATTGACATAAAAAGTTTTTAGGTAAGCTAATGTGTTATCAATATCAACTAAGTCATTAATATCTCCAAATCTTTCATCAGCAAGGATAAATGCCGCAGTACATGTATCAATATAAGTCGAAGATAAAGTTTGATTTCCTCCATATCCCCCATCAGTATTATTGCAAGAAAGAACCCAATCTTTATGTAATGAAATATTTACAATCGGTTGTTCTATCAATGAGTAAAGTTGAATAACATAATATGTTGAAGTTAGACTTGACAGGTGAGTTGTATTTGAAAAAGAAAATCCCCCAGTTATTTGAGCAGTATCATTTAGGTATTTATAAATTCTATTTGATAAACCTGAGTTGATAGTATATTCTAACATTTCAAGTGAACTTAATAAATAATATAAATCATATAAATCTACTTGAGTACTATCAAACAGCTCTTTAATTTTGTCTTCCAATTTACTTTCAATAGATGCAAATTCTTCTATACTTCTTCCCATATCGTCCAAAATATTCAATGCATAAGCTGTTGCTTCAAAAGAAACTAAATCCTCACCATCTTCACCATTAATTACATTGGAAAATCCCTCTCCCTCAACTTCGGTATTTAAAATAAAATCCATTAAATATGAACGCCTAGTTCTTCCTAATACACTCGGAATTGAACTTATCGCTAAAAATAATATAAGAGTAACTATGATAAAACTCCGATATTTATACTTCAATTAAAAGTACCTAATTCTGATAGATTAAAATTTAATTTGTTAAATATATCTTGAAATTAAAAATTAACTATATGATTGATGAATATAAAGTGATATTTCAATTTTATATATACCATAACGAATTATAAATTGAAGAGTGATTTATTTAATATTATTTAAAGAATTTCGCTGATATCTCTATATAATAATTCCCTATTAACTTGAAACTGTTCATATGTAATAAATAATTTTCGAAAGGATTCCAAACTTCCTAGAATTGCTGCTCCATTAAAAATAGCATATTGAAGATTATCTGGTACAAAGAATTTGAGGATTTTACTAGCTGATTTAATAGATTCAGAGAATTCTCGTGCGGCTGATTTTTCTCCTAAATCTTTCGGGAGATTAGGTGATTCTAACGATTCTATCGGCCTTCCACAATATGGACAAAAAACTGATTCTGAATCAGGAACATCTTTTCCACAGTATGGACAATTTCCTCTTTTGGTTTTTTGTTTATTAACGTCCTTTTCACCAATCTTGATCTCTGGTAAGACTAACACCCCCCCACATGATGGACATATATTTTTTCCATCACTAAGATCTACAAAGGCTCCGCAGTTTGGGCAAGTATCCTCTTTCTTTTTTGAAATTTCAACTGCTTGTAGCTTGATTAATTCGCTTTTAACAGCAGAAAGAGGTGTAACTGGTTTTGGAATAGAACCTAATTCAGGAAGCACTAAATCCAACTCTGCTTCAAAACGTTCTTGAAATCCTGAATATGAAAGATTCCCTCCCGAAAAAACTATATGAGATAAAAGATCATACCAATAAAGACTATCAATGTTTCTTAAACTAGCAAGGATTGCTTGAGGAATATTCAAAACATTACTATATCCTAGCATTGCAGGATTGAATAACACTTCTGGAGCTTGGTAGAGAATATAAGTTGGGACGTTAATAGATGAACCATCAGGCATCGGAACACCAAACATATCTCCTGATTTTAAAGGTTTACTTGCATCCAAAACAAAGTAACAATTTTTCTCTTTTATATCTTGTATTATTTCATCTGCTGCACTAGAGGAGATACTTACACCTTCTCTCATTAAAAGACTTTTTAAATTTTGATTAACATCAATTCCAGCAAGAGAGAGTTTCTGAACCGCATGTTGGACTATTGTACCATTTATTATTGGGACAATCCAAGTCAAACCATCTCCTGATTCGATTACTAGGCCTGTTGTTAAACCTACACTAAATAAAGATAGCAGTGGTGTTGGCATCATTATCAAACTATTAACTCGATGAGTTTCAAAGAAAAGTCTAGCAATATATTCTTTAGTTTCCTTATGCATGAAAGGAGATTCGCAATAAAATACAGGGTATTGAGAAAGGTCTTCAATTCTAAGTAGTGAATAAAAAATGTAATTCAAGATTTCATAGTAACTTTCCCAGTCCATGATTTCTCCCCTAGATACAGGATGTTTTATTTTAAGGACACCACGCATGCGAGATACATCGTTTCCAACATAAATACTCCTAGCACTTACATCAACCATGACAGATTTATATTTCTCAGTTCCAGTGATACAGGGAAATACAAATCTGGGTCCAGGTTCTCCCGCAAATCCGATTTTAACGTATGCCGATCCGATATCAATTATAATCGGCGTTCCAGGTAAAGGTAGTGCCATTTATTATCACTATTTTTTTTATTGATTTTTCTAATTAATAATCTATATTAATGATTTTTATAATTATTTTATAGAATTTAAAAGTAAGAATTCTTTTAATTACTTTTTCATATATTTAAGAAGTGTTTTGAGGATCTCTTTTTGCATAACTAAACCAATAAGGTTATTTTTTTCATCTACGACAGGCAATCGTTGTACTTTTTTATTGAACATTATCTCTAGAACATAGATTAATGTGTCATCCTCTTTTACAACAAAAGGTTCTGGTGTCATCAAATCCTTGACAAGTGTATTGGGTGAGTCTAAACTCATTGCAAATCTGGCAAGACGTATATCTCTTTGCGTAATTATTCCAATTAGTTTATTCTCCTTACGATCCTTTACAATGGGAAGGCCTCCAATATTCTTTCTTATCATCAATAGTTCGGTAGCACTGATTTTTTCATTTGGAAATGAGTATAGCGGATCTTTTATCATTATCTCAGATACTTTTATTTTACTTAATTCTCTTAAGCAATTTTCCATGTTTAAACCCCAAGTTAAAAAAAAATATTCAAATAACAATGTTCGAAATTTTCTTATGGAAAATAATCAATATTGAAATTAAAATATATTTATTAGCTAGTACGTATTGATTCTCCTAGTCTCTTCTCAATTTTAATTATCTCTTTAGAATAATCTTTATAGATTTTTAAAAGATATTCACCCCATTCGTTTAACTTTACCCAACCACCCCCTCCTCGACCTCCTTTACCAGTTCTTACAACAGGAATGCCAGTTCTTTTTTCTATTCTTTTTAAAATGTTCCATGCATATTTATAAGAATATCCACATTCTTTCGCAGCTAAAGTTAAAGAACCTTCTTCATTTTTTTCAATTTTATCTAATAATTCCGCCCATCCAGACCCCAATATACTTTTATTATCAAATTCTAACCAAAATTTTATACCAAAACCTACTTTAGATTTTAAATCTTCAATATTGGGTTGATTTTCCATACTACTATTATTTGTTTTTTGTTCATTTAATAATTTGTTATATATTAGAAAAGAAAAACATAAAAGTTAAGCTCATTTTATTTTTTTAAAAATACAGAATTGGAATATACATCATGTTTTTTTCAAGTGGAGAATCTGAAAAAAAAGGTAAAGAAGTTATAAAAAATCTTTACCATTTTTCAGAAAATCAAATGTTAGATTGCAATCAATATATCATAGAAGATTTAGATTCTAAAGAATTAGTTTTATTTGATGCTGGTAATGGAATTTCTCTCAAAGGTCTATTTAAGGGTATGGCAAAATATAACCTTGATCCTTCCAATATTACTAAAGTATTCTTAACACACGAGCATGTAGATCATACAATAGGGCTTTATCCATTAATAAAATTGATGACAGATTCTCCACCTCAAATTTATGCTTATGGTGAAACTGCGAATATTCTAAGAGAAGGGGATGTATCCCGAATATTTCCAGGTAATTTAGGAATTAAACCCAGCATGTTTGGGGTGGAAATCATTCCATTGAAAATTACAAATTTAGAAAATATAAAAGAGATTGAAGTTTCTTCTGAATTTAAATTCCAAATCCATCATACACCGGGTCATTCTTTAGGTTCAATTTGCTATTATGAGAATGCAAAAAAGATCTTAATTTCTGGAGATTTAGTTTTTCAAATGGATAAATTTTTTAATATAGGGAGTTTTGGTCGTTATGATTTTCCCGGAGGATCATTAGATGCTTTGAAAAAATCAATTCAGCACGCGACAGGACTTGATGTATCCATATTACTCCCAGGTCATATGGGCATTGTTCTGGACAATGCAAATCAGCATATTGCTGCAGCGTATAAAACTATAAAGACACTTCAGTATTAGATTCATTTACTCAAGGTTCAAAATGATACCCCTCACGCCTTAATTTATGCTTTAAAACGAATTCTCTAAGATACTAATATTTAAATAACCCTTCACTCTATTATTTTTATAATCCTCTTTAAATTTAAAAAAAAATAGTGAAAAAATAATATGTCTGAACAAAAAAAACCAGTGAAACACCCAAATGAGATCTTTATGCGTAATTATCCCAAAATAATCTTCTTCTATCCTCTGCTAGTGACATCCTTTATTCTTTGGTTGATTCAAATATTTATTACCCCTAGCCCAGTTTTAGGTTACATTTGGTTCATAGTATTTTTTGTAAATATCTTTGTAACTGCTTTCGATTTCTCTTCGACTAAATTCTTTGTCCTAATACTAGCAATAGTAATTATTGTCTTAATAATAGCCTTTTTAGTCCTACCGAATTTTGCATTTTCCCTCACAGGAATTCAGCTTGATCTAGCTTTACCTTATGAGTTTTATATGCTTATGACTATAATACTGGGATTTATTTTGGGGATTGTATTCATTAGCTCGAGATTTGATTATTATAAAATCGAACAAAACGAAATTATACACAAAAATGGTCTCTTTAGTTCAGCTGAACGCTTCCCAGTAAAAAGTTTAAGATTTAGAAAAGAAATCCCTGATGTTTTTGAGTTTTTCATGCTTAGAGCTGGACGATTTACTATAATGCCTGGAAAAGCCGATGAAGTTATGATCTTACCTACTGTGCTCAATGTTAATAAAAAGGAAAAACAACTTGATTGGTTGCTTTCTCACGTATCAGTTGAACCAGATGAAATAGACCAATAAAACTTAAAACAAAACTATAATCTTTTTTTTTATTTTTTATTCTATTATTACTAGATTAAATATAGATAAATTTAATTGTTAGATAGTACTTTAAAATACACTTATGTCTCAATTACCAGTACTTTTCTTTGATTTTGACGGAGTTATTATTACTCAAAAATCTCTAGAATATACAGCATTTAAGTTAATTAAAAATGAGTTTTATCGGTGGAAAAACATAGAAAATATGAGATTAATAGATTTTGCAAGACTCTTTGAGGAATCCGACTCGAAAAATAGACTGGTAGCGTTAAAACGAATAATTAAAGTGTACAAACCATACATTCCAAGTATTTGGAAAAGATCTTTATTTTTTATTAAATTTAGAAGAATGTATCCGAAGCTTGAAAAGTTTGAAACTTTAAAACCAAACTTAGAACAAATTTTAAACACGCTTAAGAAGGGTGGAGTTCGATTAGGAATCGTATCAAATACAAGCAAAGGAAGATTAGATTATTTTCGAAAAAAATTTAATTTAGATAGGTATTTTTCTGTTTTCATCTCTCGAGATGACTCTCCCTTTAGAAAACCTAGTCCTTATCCAATTATCACGGCTTTACTGAAAATGAAAAAAAAATTCAATTATTCAATAGATAAAAACAATGTATATTATATTGGAGATCTTCCCGCGGATATAGAGTGTGCTAAGAATGCTAACATAAAAAGTATTGCTTTACTTTCTGGTCACGGTACAAAAGATGGTTTAGAAAAATCTAATCCTACGTATTTACTTCCAAATATTAAATCCATTTTAGAGATTGAGCCTTTCAAAAAATTCTTATTGAATTAAACACTCTGTAACATTAGATATGTTTAATCTTGAAGAATTTGAGAATAGTGTAATTATTGAAAAAGTTGATAAGCTTAATAAATATCTAATTAAAAATAAAGTCGATAAAGTATCAAAAATACTTAAAGAATTTCAAAGTTTATTAGATCAACAAGAATCTGTTGTACCCATAACATATATCATAAGTATTTTAGCAGAAAACAAAATAGAACTCATTTCTAAAGAGCTAATCCAAAAAATTGTAGTTTTTCTTCAATCTGAAAATCTTAAATTAAGAATTAATTCACTTATTATTATTGGATTTGCAATGGTAGCAAATCCTAATTATTTTGACAAATATTCTCAAGAGTTTCTAAAATTCTTAGTAGATGAATTGGAGGATGTTAGAAATAATATACACTACTTTTTAATAAAATTAGTTGAAATAAAACCAGAAATCGCAAAAGATAATATAGAAATTATTTTAAAGAGTTTTAAAGTTGAAAAAAATAAAGATAATATCATTTCTCTATTAGATTTATTAGAAAAATGTGAGGACTTTGAATTTGATCATTTATATATCATTAGAAATATATCAAAATCACTACTTAAACAACTTAAAATTAAAGAAAACTCTAAAATCTTTAATAAATTAATAGATTTTATTAAAAGGGTGTATCCTCAGCTTAAAGAACTTGATATGGAGAACCAAGGATATGAAAAAACACTAATTTCGTTAGATAACCTATTTTTAATGAAAAAGACTAATTTTACTAAGATAAGTAAAAATACAGAAATACTATTAAAAGATTATTTAGAAAATTTTTCTAAATCAAAGCTAAAGGATGAAAAAGTCTATTTCTATATAAAAACAAAAGAAAAAATAACATTTATCTACGAATTAGAAAAAAATAAGTTAAACAGATTCTTCGAACAAAAACTGAAAATTTCTGATGAGAATATTAGAAATACTTTTTCTCAGGTTATAAGTGATCGTTCAGAACAAAAAATTTTTATCAATACATTAAATAACTTAAGAATCATTGATGGTTATTATTCTAACATTGGTTTTTTCTACCCGTTTAACTTTATAAGGTCATTACTCTTAGAAGATTTACTTATAAATGGATCAATAAGTATCAAGAATTTTAACTTTCTTCCACAAAATTTCATTAATAGAATCATAAGAGATATTTCTAAGTCTGCAAATCAAATATTATTAAGACATAAGGATAAGGAAACCTATACTTCCCTAAAATTTATTAAAGATCAAATTAATTCTGAAGCAGCAAAAAAAAGTGTTATAGATTTAAAACCATATCGTGAGATATTATTTGACGAAGATTTCATAAAATTAATAAAAAATATGCCTAGAGCGTTTTTATCAAAATTTCATAAAGGAACACAGTGGTTAACTAATCTAGGGACTCAAAAAATTAGTAATGAGGTTGAAAGCTCGAAAATTATTGGTTATTTTAACATTTCTAGAATATCAAATAAATTAAATATAGGAGATCTTCTGTTATTAGATGTATTTCAACAGTTTGTTGATTATAGAAGTGGGATTTGGAATAAGAAAAAAGACATCTTTTATTATTCTAAATATTTGAAAGACAAAATTAATGAGATTACTATAATTTATGATGGAAATGAAAAATTTCATCAAATTGAAAAGATCGCCACGGAACTTAATATTGATAAAAATCACATTTTATCCAAAATAGATGAAAATTTGCAGTTAATTGCAGAAGAAATAAAACAGAAAGATCAAATTAAATTAAATAAATATCTCCAAAAAACAGGGATGGAATTAGATGCTTTTTTGAGATTTATTGATGATTTAGATATTTATTATTTCAAAAAAGCGGATTTATTAATTTTTAATCCACAGAAAATAGAAGAAGCTAAGAATGAAATAAAATATATGCTAATTGATAAGGCTAAATCAGATGATTATATATCATTAGGAACTATGAAAATTGTCCAATCAACCCTAATTGAAGGTTTAATGAAAGAATTATTATATGATGGAAAAGTAAAGGGAATTTTTCATGAAAATGAAGAAGAACTTGTTTTTTATACAGAACGAGGAATTCAAAACTTAATGTTAGAGAATAGCTTTCTTTTTTCTTTTCATGATTTATTTTATGGAAAGGAATTAAGTCAAGAAGAAATTGAATTAATGAAAGAAATTTTTGAAGATTTAGTTAGTAAAAGAAACATAAGAGGAAATTTTGATGAGGAAACCTTAATTTTTTCGAGTGATGAGGTATTATTTGCAAAAGACTATAATATAGTTTTATTTGAATTTGAAAAAATGGTTAAAAATTATATAAAACATTTTGAAATTGAATTCCAAAAAATTAAGAAGACTCTCACTAAAAGAGGAGAAACAATCTTTCCACAAGAGATAAAGATTATTCAAGAAACTATTGATAGGATTAATGAGAAGTATGTTAATTGGAGAAGTGGTTTGGAAGCTTTTATACGTAAAACTAATAAAAAGTTATTAAGAGATCAAGGTTTTAGTGTAAAACAATATAAAACCATTCTTTCAAAAGAAAAGAAAGAAGAAATAAAGTCTTTTGAAGAGGATCCTTTAACTTTTGAACTTTTAAACGATTTTAATAACTGGGGTAAAAGATTTAACAGAATTGAATTAAAATATCCAAATGTGATATTTTATCAAAAAAGATTGATAAATAATCCAGAAGATAAGGAGATTAATAGTAAATTAAAGGACATTTTAGATGAATTAGACTTAATATAAGCGTTTATTATTCTTTTTTACTGTTTTGAGAAAGAAAATCATTTATATCTATTTTTTCATTTGAGATAATTTTATAAGTCTTTGGATTGGTAATACCATTCAAGGTTAAGATTCCTTGGTCTTCAAGGTACTTTAAAGCTCTCCAAATAAAATTAATCTTAGAACGATTTGAAGATTTAATATTATTACATCTTCTTATTCTTTTAGTATTGACGATAGTTACATTATTATCTATTAATTTATTTATTGCTTCTACTGTTTCTTTTAAATTCTTCTGAAAAAAATCCATTTTTAAAAGAGCTCCGTCTTCTTAAGATACGATTAGAAATACTCTCCTCAATTATATTATTAATTTTAAATGTTAAATTTAAAATCTTGAGTATATTTAGTTAGTTTTTTTTAGTATATATAGTTTTTTTATAACAAATCTGTCTAATTTAAAAAGAGAAATGTATGAAGATCAAAAATGTTTTGTAGGTTATAGTAGCAGAAAGACTTGTAATCTTAATGTCTAAAAACCCGCTTACCACAAAATACTAAGGCACAATGTAACTCATCTGCACGTTTAATTACAGCATCATCTCTTATGGAACCTCCAGGATTAATAATTGCTTTAGCACCAGATTCCACTGCTATCTCTAGACCATCTGGAAAAGGAAAAAAGGAATCTGTACCCATAACAGAATTGATAATTTCCTTTTTATGTCCAAATTCAATTGCTTTTTGAGCGGCTAGCTTAACCACATGAACTCTACTATGTTGCCCAGCACCGATCCCTAAAGTGTAAATCCCATCATCATAGAATTGAGCAAAACATGCTGAATTAGATTTAGCCCATTTTGAAACCTTGTATGCAAAGATTAAAGCCTCTCTTTCAGCTTCGTCTACCTTCCTCTTACTAACAACATTCCATTCTTTAATAATTGGTTTACAATCATATTCCTGAATAAGAACCCCACCGAGTACTCCTCTAATTTCTGGATTCTGATATATTTCATTTTTTTTATTAAGGAAATCTTGATATTCTATAATTCTTAAATTTTCTTTTTGTTTTAATATTTCTAAAGCTTCCTGTTCAAAAGAGGGTGCCATCAATACTTCTACAAATATTTTTTCTTTGTTTATAATAAAATCTGCTACTTCTTTAGTCAGTTCTTTATTAACTCCCCAGACTCCTCCAAATGCGGATAAAGGATCTGTGCTAAATGCTTTTTTAACTGATGTTAATTGATCCTTTTTATCAATAGCTACTCCATTTGGACTAGTATGCTTTAAGATTGTCGTCACATAATGCGGAGTACCGAAATCTAAAAGAATTCGCATACAAGAATCTATATCTAAATAATTATTATATGAGATTTCTTTACCTCCAAGTTGTTTCAACTGGTGAAGTCCATAATTAGAGGAAGAGTCTTTATAATAAGCAGCTTCTTGATCCCAATTTTCTCCATATCTGCAATCTTGTACTTTTTCATATACTTTTATCATAGTATTAGGAAAAATAGTGGTCGGATTGTAAAATTTTTGTAAAAAATTTGCTATTGTAGCATTATAATCTGCCATAATTGAAAACACCACTTGGGCGAGTAACAATCGTGTATTTTCAGTAATAGCTCCTTTATATTTTCTCATCTCATCAATAATTTCATTGTAATATTCTGAACTGGGGACCACAATAACATCTGGAAAGTTTTTTGCCGCTGCTCGAATCATTGTTGGCCCACCGATATCTATCATCTCCAAAACATCATCAAGTTTTATTCCAGGTTTCTCAATTGCCTCTTTAAATTGATATAAATTACAAACAACCATATCAATTGGTTTAATATTATATTTTTCTGCTTCGTCAATATCATTCTTTATGCCTCTACGATATAAAATGCCACCCTCAATTCTTGGATGTAATGTTTTAACCCTACCATTAAACATCTCAGGAGTTTCAGTAAAGCTAGAGATTTTTGTATAAGGAATTTTATTCTTCTCTAAGATTATTCCCGTGCCTCCGGTTGATAAAATATCTACTCCAAACTCATTTACCAAAACCTTTACAAAATCGATGATTCCACTTTTATCAGATACACTAATGATTGCTCTTTCAATTTTTTTCATAAAAATCAATTTGGACTATTTTAGTTACATTCTAATAATTCTTGTAAAAAAGAAAAGTTTACTATAGTTAAATTCTAATTTAATAGAAGTTTAATAAGTGTTCTATTTAGCAACTAATATCATATATAATCGTTAATTACCTTTCAAAGTCTACGACACAAATGTATAAAAATAATGTTGACATAAATTTTATCTAGTAAAAATTCAAATGAGGTAGTATTAAAATGAGAATTGAGGAAAATATTAAAATAGATTCTTCTCCAAAAAGAATTTATGATATTCTAATTGATGGTGAAAATACTCCAAAATGGAATATCGCCCTAGACGAGGTTATCGAAAAAGAAGAGGGGGAAAAATTTCTTTTGAAATCAACAATCGGAGACATTTTAATTATTGATACAGATAGAGTAGAAAATAAGCAGGTAACATGGCATATGGAGAAGAGCGATATGAGTTCAATAGGTTATATTGTAGAACCGAAAGGAGATCGCACTGAAGTGAAACTGTGGACCGAATTTGAAAATAAGAAACTTATAAAAGGCTATGAAAAAACTGCTGAATTAGTTTTAAATAGCTTAAAGAAGTATGTGGATTTCATTGAAGAAGGTGGAGATCCAGAAGATTTTGATAAGAAACAACTTATGGTAAGTCCATAAATTATACAAAATCCTTTTTTTTATATATTCTATTTAAAACTTTCCTATAAGGTCATGTGGTTGAGTTTCTCGCTGACCTACAACTGAGACTATTCCTAAAGATGTTTCTTTCATATGTTGAATAGATTTTGCCCCTGCATAAATCATCCCATTAGCTAATCCTTCTTTTAATGTTGCTAAAACTCCAGCTACATCCCCTACATATGGCACATAATTAGATACACCCTCAGTCAGCATTTTTGAACCTTCAATATAACGGTCTGAAATGTAACCAAATGTTCTTGCCTCTTTACTCCCCATACCACGATACACTTTAACTTTTCTCCCTGCAATAGTATCAATAAAACCCGGAGATTCTTCTGTACCAGCAAATAAATGTCCAGACATCATTAAATCTGCCCCAGCTGAAAATGCTTTTGGTAAATCTCCAGGATTTGTAAAACCCCCATCAGCTATTAGAGATAATTTTGGATTATAATCTTGTATGGCATCTGCCACTTGTGCTGTAGCAAAAAGTGTTGGAGCACCTACTCCTGTTTGTATTGAGGTTGTGCAAATAGATCCAGAACCCATTCCTACCTTTAATCCAATAAATCGTTCTTCTGCAAAATCACATTTTGTAATTAAGTATTCAGCTGCTTGATAAGTTCCAATATTACCGAGTACAAAATCCGATTCTAAAAGTCTCATTAATTTAGATGTGCCAATAATATCATCTTTTTTATAGAAATCTGCTACATCAATAAAAAAAATATCAACATATTTGTCGATTTCTTTTAATTTTTTTTGAGCCTCTGAAGATTCTGGAAATTTTGGCGATAAGGCGAGAGCACATAATAGATGACCTTCTTCATCTTTAGATGCGAATGGAAATTCTGGTGCTAAATCTTTCTTTGTGATCAATCCTTTCAAGAAACCGTCCTTATCTATTATTGGTAACTTTTCTTTGCGGGATTCATATAATATTTTGATTGCTTCTTCTTTTGAGGCACTAGGTTTAATAGAAATAACATTCTTCGTCATATAATCTTTTACGGTTCCATTTTGTATATCCTGTTCTATAAAGGGAATATCACGCTTAGTAAAAATACCACATACTTTCTTGGCTTCATTAACTACTACTATACCACTGATATTGTAATTTTCCATCATGTATTTTGCTTTAGCAACTCCTGCATCCGGGGATATCGTCGCCACATGCTCACCATCTATTACAAAAGATCTGGCCCGCTTTACAATTCTACACATTTCCATTTGCCTTTCATAAGAGCAATTGCGATGTAACACTCCAAGGCCACCATGTAATGCCATATTAATTGCCATTACTTCCTCTGTCACTGTATCCATAGCAGAAGAAAGGATGGGTAAATTGAGATGAAATTTCCCTAAACTCGAGGATATATCAACCTCATTAGCAGCGAAATTAGTGAAACCTGGTAGTATTAAGACATCTTGAAAAGTAGCGATTAGTTCTTCAGAATGAATTTTTTTACGGTACTTATTAGACATTTTTAGACACCATGTTGAATATTTAGTTAAAATTTGTTTTGATTATATTCCTATATTAAAACATATATAAGTTATATCAGACTTAAAAATTTTGGTATTGAAGCGCTGATTAAAAAAAAGAAAGAAATTTTTGAATAATTAGACCGGAATATCTCGCTTATTAAATATTATAATCCCCGATGTTGTCAATATAATAGAATAACCTAAAAGGATCAAAATATGTAATCCTACATTATCCCAAACATGATTTACGAGAAGATTTGACATGTCTGAATAGAAAAATATGCTGATACGTTTAATTTCTTGAGCTCCTTCTGGAAATGATTGCCAAAATTGACCTAATGCGTAGAAAAATATCACTACACCTAGCCCAAAAGCTAATGACTTCTTGGAAGATAAGAATGAAGAAAAGAAAAACCCTGTACTTATTAGAGCAACCATAAAAAGAAAATTCCATAGAAAAGCAAACATAATTTCATTTAGATAGATATCATTAACTGTTACCGTAGGAAATATCAAGATTCCTAAAAGAACACTCATCATGACTCCATAATAAATAATTAAAATCTCGAGTATATGGGTTAGATACTTACCTAGAGAAAACTCCGTCCGTGTGATCGGTTTTGATAAAACTATGTCGATTGTTTTATCTTCTATCTCTTTTGGGATGTTATGGGCTGATTTTAAAATAAAATAAATTCCGTAATAGAACCAAGATACTGAAAATGAATATATGTTAATAAAACCACCAAATTCTGTAATTGAAGCGAATTCTCCAACCATTTGTTGGATTGCTTCAGGATAAGCCTCAAAGGCTTCCTCCAATCCCGCAAGTAGTTCAGGATCAAAAAAAGAAACGAACCACATGAAAAATAGCGACATAAGAGCTGCATAAATCAGTATACTTTTATAATCCTTTTTTAATTCCTTCCATACAATTTGCAGTACTTTCACACGATTCCACCTCCTTTTGATTTACCTTCTTCATAATATTGCATAAAAATGTTTTCTAGAGTAGAATGTCTAATAGAAAAATCTTTTACTGGAGCCCCTGCCCAGTCTCTTTCGCTAATTTCACATAAGATTTTTCTAGCCTGGTGAGGGGGTAGTAAAAATTCGAGTTGAGTTTGGAAATCATATTTTATGATTGATTCAGAAAAGTTAGTTTCTAAATAAGATTTAAATACTTCCATACTACTTGGAGTTTCAAATATCAATTCTATATGCTTTAGGTTTTTTGCTTTTAAATCATTCACATCCGATATTTCAACAATTTTTCCTTCTCTTATAATAGCTACTCGATCGCAAAATTTTTCTACTTCTGCAAGCACGTGACTACAAAGAAATACAGTACATTTTGATTCTTTTTGTCGTTCAGATACAATGCGATAAAATTCTGATTGCATCAAAGGATCCAATCCGGAAGTTGGCTCATCCATAATTAGCACATCAAATTTTCCCATAAGGGCTGATAAAACGCCAACTTTTTGTTTATTACCTTTACTTAAAACACCCACTTTTCGATTCATATCTAATTTAAGGCGTTCTGTTACTTCTTTAATAAAATTCCAATCTATTTCAATATCATAGAGCTTCGCAAAATATTTGATCAATTCATTTGCTGTCAAATTTTTATATAGCCCCAACTCGCCGGGTAAATATCCAATTCGGTTTCTTGCTCCTACATCTTTTTTTGGATTGATCTTTTCTCCTAATAAGATAATATCCCCAGCATCTGCGTTGAGAAATCCAAGTATACATCGAATTGTGGTAGTTTTTCCAGCTCCATTTGGTCCTAAATAACCAAATCGAGATCCTTGAGGAACTTCAAATGAAATATCATCAACAGCTTTTACTTTACCATGATCATAATATTTTACTAAATTTTTAATTTCTATAGCATTCATTTTATTCAACCTTAGATCTTTTATTTTTCATGAATAATAAAAAACCTAATAGAATAATATGAAACTGCATATATAAATGTTCTTCATTCTTCATGAAAGATGAAAAATTATAAATAGTATTTTGCACATTAATAATATTAAGGAATGATAGACAAGAAATCTTCGCTTGGAAATCATAAATTTGAGGGAAAAATTAAAGAATATGAGAATATATTAATTGATTTTGTATTAGATTCTGGAAGAGCGAAGAGCGTTGATCCAAATCTTCAATTAATTCTTGGTTATATTGGAATACACAAAAAATTAACTCAGAAACAGTTAAAAGATTTAACAGGGCTCTCTACAGGAACAATTTCAAAAAAATTGAGAGATATATTAGCCTTAGGTATTGTAAAAAAAGAAAAGATTCCAAAATCTAATGAATATCTCTATATAAATACGCCTGAATCCTATGGAGATACAGCTGATGCAACCCTAGAAGAATTCTCAGAAATGAATGAATTCCTTAAACAAAAAATTAATGAGCTTGAGAAATATAAGGATAAAAAAGGAGCTGAATTTCTTTTACAACGAATAAATGGATTAATAAATACTTTTGAAACCGTTCAAAATATCTGGTCTGATATAGAATTCATTTTTACACAAAAAAAGGAAGAAGATAGAAAATGAAATCAGAAGAAATATTTGATCCCGAAATTAAAAAGATTGAGCGTGAATTGATTGAGAATTTATTAAATTATACTATTTTTTCAGTTCGGGGTGAAATTACCTCAAAAATTCTTTTTTATTTTATAACTCGGAAAAATTTAACTCAATCTAAACTCCACGATTTAACAGGTTTCTCTGCGGGAAAAATTTCTCAAGAGCTTAATAATTTTCAGGAGTTTGAATTAATAAAAATATCTAAAAAATCAAAACCTTGGGTCTACACGATGGAGTCCGTAGTTGCAGAAACCTTTAGTCGAGCAATTAACCTTCTAAAAACAAATATCAAATGGGAGACCAAATTCCTTCAAATAAAGAAGGAATTGGAGGATAATCAAGAAAAACTTGAAAAATTAAACGGTTATAACGAAATAAAAGATTTTCTTGAAGCTAATCTCAAAAGATTTGTTGGGTATAAAGTTGTAATAAAACTCTGGGAAGATCTTAAAAAGAAATATGAAATGGAGTCTAAATAAAAAAGAGGATTTCAATCTCGATAATAAAATCGTTAAAAAAAAAGGAATAAAAAAATTGAAATTATTTACCCTTTATTGCATCCATTAATATTTGATTTGCTTTATCTCTGATTTTTAGAATTTTTTCTGAAGAAATTGATTCTTCCATATGATTCAAAGTTATACTCAGACGTCCTCTATGGGTCACTACACCTAAAACTAATTCAGTGTATGGTGAACAAGAAGGCATTAAAATTAGATTCTTCAAGATTAAATCTCCAAATTTTTCTGGAAAGCCCATTTTACCAAGATTGGTCATTATTTGAGCCATTGCAAATCCTTTTGAAAGTTTTTTCTTGACCATCTTATTCACTATGTTCTTTTTATTCTTGATAAACGCTTGAATTTTATCAGAGCTTTGTGAAGTGGGAGAGATTAAATGTCCGAATGCAGCGAAAATTTGAGCATCATATAAGGTTGGGTTTAGCATAAAGGCGTTTAAACTGCCTACTAATGCTTGCTTTCTTGCTTCAGAGGGAGTTGCTTTATTGTGAAACTTTTTAGCTGCCTCCCAGTAAGAATCTTTATCAGAATATTTAAATTTCAGTTGCATTCCTCCTGCAAAAAAACCAAATTGCTCTGCGATGGGATCATTAAGAAGTTCTCTTAAATTTACTGCAAATGAAAGATTCTGTAAATATTTTGAAGATTTAGAATTTAAATGGTTTTGAGCAATGGCAAAAGCAATAATCAGGGCCGTATTTATGGTTACTCCATTCTTACGGCAAGCTAAAATCAATGATTCTGTATCTTCTTTGGAAAGCTCATATAGATGCGCTTTATAGGTATACTTCTTCCAAAATGCCTTGTGTAAGGCATAAAAATCATCATAGTTAAAGATTAATTCGTCTTTTTCCCATTTCTTATTGATTGATTTACCAAATATTCGCATCATTAAACTAGGTTTGATATCCGAGGGTATATTATCTTCATTAACTAATGGTACAGGGGGTAGTAATTCAACCTTTTTAGTTGGATCTCCTAAGTATATCATTATATCTCTTGCTAAATATGCTAAGGAAATACCATCGCAGATAGTATGTTGACAAAAAATAATTAAATCTGAAATTTCAGCCGAATATAACAATATGAATCTAATTAAGGGGCCTTGCTCCATTTTTAATGGAATTTTGTGTTGTTGTATGATTTCATCTCTCCATTGCTCATCAGAAGTACGTTTAATTACTTTTATGGGAATATCTAAAGTCCTTTCTGCTAAAGAATAGACTTCTTTTCCTTCAGAATATAAGTGAGCGTTAAGAATAGGATGCCGTAGTTGCATTTTTATAATTACTCTTTTCAATTCATCAACAGAAACATTCCCAAGAATTGTTGCTATCATGGAGATATGTGAATTTGGTACTTTTGAGTGCACTCGTTCTCTTTGATTCAACTTCCTTCTAAAATTTTGATTATTCAATTCAATCTGTTCTAACATTTTTTAAGACCGAAAAGTTTACATTGATATTAAAGTGAGATATATTCACTTTCAATAATTGTATATTAACAGAATATTTAAATGTTTTGTAAACTTATATTTAAATAAAAGTGAATAGTTCCCACAATTATGATTTCTGATAGAAAGCGTTATGCGAGAGATAAGGAAAAAAGAATTGCCCAGGTTGTAAAAATCTCGCAAGAAATAATTGAAAATGAGGATTATGATAATCTTTCGATGAATTTATTGCATAAACGCACTAAGATTCCTATAGGCACGTTATATAAGGATTTCCCTGATGGGAAGGAGGATGTCTTATTGGAAATATTGAAGAGTTTCAAGAATCAATTTGAAGAAAAATACAAAAAATTTGATGATGATAGTTTAAGAGATTTCTTCTATACTTCTTTTGATGTTGGACGAAAAAGAAGAAAATTCCTTATTGCACTTCAGCTTGAAACTTTAAAAAGTCCAGATAGTTTTATTATGAAAGCAAGAAAATATATTTCTGATATAGATATCAATATTTTTAAACAAGTTGTAGAATACATTTGTGGACATTCAATAGAATATGAGAAATTGCTGGATATGCTAGCAGTATGGAAAGCTATTATACGCCAACATATAATATTTAGGAATCTTTATGGTTCTGATGAAAAATTCATGAATATAATAATTAAAATAATGAGAGGATTGGGAACCTAATATTTTAGAATCTCATTATTATTGAATAAAACTAGTAAAAAAGCTTTAAATGATTTTAGAAAAAGCAATTAAGACATTCTAAGAAATATTTTATGTATGCGTATAGGGATTGAAGAAAAAACATTGATAGGGACATTTGGCGATGAATATAAGAAATATATACAGCAGACTAAAAAATTAATTCCGTTCATATTTTAATAAAACAATTCAAAATCTTTTTTTTATAGAATTTATGGGCTTTTCCTCCCATGTAATAATATGTACGGATATCACATAAAGATAAAAATCTAGCATATATTAATTAGTTAAAATTAATATACAACTACCTATCTGTAAAATAGGTGCAATTTACTAGAGATTAATTTGATAGGTTTAGCTGAAAAATGAGTGCTGAAACTGAAATTACCGAGGATAATGTAATTCAATACCTTATAGATAGAAGTAAGAGTAAATTTGGTCTATTTTCTATCAATTACATTTTAATAAATTGCAAAATCAAAGAATTGTTAGAATTTATATCGGATTATGGGATAATCCTTCCTGAAAAATCATTTATTAGTAGGCTTGAATATATAAAACTCATTTTAACACACTTAACTAAAATATATAATACAACCGATTGGCAAAAAAGATTCGATAATCCTTTGGAATATTGTGGATATGCTGTCATCAATTCAAAAAGATTCACTAAATATCTGTATAATTTAGATTTTATCGCAAAGTTAGATTTAATTGAGACCTTTGCAGATCATTGTGCTGATCTCGAAATAACAGTTCATAATACCTCCTATGATTCCGTTTCACCGGAAATGGACATGTATTTAACTATAAAAAGATCCAAAGTTAAAACTGCCGCTGTTTTCGTAATGAATGGTGTCAATGTTAATGATAAGTCTTATGATGAGACAAAAAAATCAATAAAAAAAGCTGCAAACGTTGCGAGTTGGAATATTTTTGTAACAACTCCTATTGGTGTTCTTAAAATTGGATTAAAAAATCTAATTTCGGACATGAATAATTTAAATTGCTGGCTTTATGTAGTTGATCCATCACGGAAAATAGTTTTTGGTGTAAGTAAGGGAAAAAAGAATGATGACTTTGATCTCGAAATGCGAAATAATTACATAAAAAAACTCCCAAAAATACCAATGAGAGCCCCTTCACAAGTTATAAAATTATCAGATTATTATTTTGACGAATCAAATTCATTTGAATCTTATAATTTTAGATTATTTGATATATATAATGATTTAGAACATAACAAATTAATGCTTAAGGAAACTGATCAACCAAAATATTCGGAAATATTCAGAGATTTAATAATAATGGAAAAAACTAGTGGAACACCTTTAGTTAATTATGCTAGTGAAAGTTTTAAGGAACAAGCATTAGTCTCAGGTTTTTTAGCCGCAATGGATTCATTTGTAACTCAAATCGGGGGTTCAAAAATGGAAGAAATTAATTATAAAGGACTTTATGTTCAAGCAGCTTACGGAAATTATATCGAAATAGTATGTTTTTTATTCAGGCCAGCGGATTCAAGTTTTAAAGAAAGACTTATTTATCTTACTAATCTTTTTGAAACGCTGTATCATGAAGAAATTGAGTTGTTTACAAAAACAGGTAGTACTAATCTATTTGATGAGGATGAGATCTTATCAATTATGAAGGATATTCTTGATATTTGATTTAATCTAAAATTCTTAAATTTCAAATTTCATGAAAACATTTAAATAGTTTCCTAACTATATATAATTAAGAAATGTTAGTAGATGAAGATACTGATACTAATGATCACCTTTTCAATGATAAATTACGAAAATATGAAGATAAGCTTGTAGAAATTCTTTTGGATATTGCTGAAAGTAAACGAGTTAATCCGAAAATTTCCACAATTTCTTCATATATATTAATTCATGAAAACTTAACTCAAAAGGAGTTAAAAGAGTTAACAGATTTCTCAATGGGTTCGATTTCTACATTTTTATCAGTTATGACAGGTACAGGTGCCGTTAAAAGAGAAAGAATTCCCCATACACATACATATATGTATTCATTTTCAGGAAAACTTGAAGATCTAACAACTAAGGGGATCGAAATTGCTTTAAGCAGTTTTGTTTCTATTGAAAGTTATCTAAAAAATAAGACGAAAGTATTAGAAAAATTAATTGAGCAATCCAAAGAAGGAGCAGAACATCTTTCACATAGAATTGAAGATTTGCTTGGAATTTTTGAACTATATAAGGCCTTATTTCCAATAATAACAAATAATTCTATCGAAGAAACCGTAGATGATAATTACAGAAAACAGTTCATTCTTGCACAAAGGGATCAAGCAGAACTGTGGAAGATTCCATTTGACAAAGAAGTTTATTTAATTGAGGATGACATGTTAAACCAACTCTCGGCTTCAGCTATGTTTTCAAGTCGAGACCCAATGTTTATGAGGATTCTAGGGTATTTTATTACAAGAAAATATCTTACTCAAAAGACATTACAAAAGATTACAGGATTATCTGCTGGGAAAATTTCTGAAGAAGTAAATTTATTATTAGAAAATGGATTAATTGAAAAAGCTCATGTTTCAGAGAAGGGTAAAATTACATATGGAGCTGAATCTGCAGGGATAATGCTCCTAAAGTTTTCAAGATCAATTATTTACAGAATGGCTAAGTGGGATGACCAATTACAAAAAATGAGAGTAGAACTAGAAGATGATCGTAAGGTCTTAGAAAATTTAAATGGATATTCCCGGATTCAAAAAATTGTTGAGTTTCTTCTTGTTGCAAACTCAAAATATAAAAAATTCATTGAAATGCTTGATAAAATCCTTAACCCATAAAATTAATTGATATAACATTATTAGTAAAAGTTTACATACGAGTTAGGTTCCTTCGAGGTAAATTCTGTATTCTAGGGTTACTTATTAGGGAATCTAACATTCTAATTATACTTTCTCTGTCTTCTTTTATGTTTTTTGTTTCAATATCAATATAATTACTCACATGATCATTAAACATTTGAGATGTAACATTTTCCCCTAAATTTTTAATAATTTCTCTTTCTTCTATTAAATTTTCGACTGGAGTTAATAACTCATAATCTCCATTTTTCCATTCATCCCAAAGAGGAGTACCAGGCAAAATATTTAATGTGCGAAATCTAAAAATAGTTGGATTAATTTCTGTTAATACTCTAGCAGTTTGTTTTACATGCTCATCCGAATATTTATGACTTCCTAATCCTAAAATAATATATAATGAAAGTTCTATTCCTGCATTTAAAATTTTCTTTCCTGCTTTTATTATAGATTCTGCATTTGTTCCTTTTTTCATAATCCTTAATATATTATTTGAACCACTCTCTAATCCCATATAAACTATATTTAATCCTGCGTTCATTAAAGCTTTTATCTCTTCATCTGATTTTCTTAAAACATCTAAAGCTTTAGCATAACAACTTACTCGTGGAACATTTCTTAACTTTACTCTAACGTATTTAATAATTTCAATTAAATAGTCTGTTGGTGCCGAAGTCGGATTACCTCCTGCCAAAAATACGGGAAAATTATGATAATTACTTTCAACGTATTTATCAATATCTTTTTTTACGTCTTCTAAAGATCGAATGGCATAATCTTGGATAACTCCATATACTCCTTTATAAGTTCCACAGAAGCGGCATTGATTCCATGAACATCCACCAGTCACTGGTATTAAAATTGAATAAGCTTCCACGGGAGGTCTTATAACTATTTGATCAGGTGGAATTTTAATGGTCATAGAGATTCATAAAGAATAATAATTAAAAATTTTGAACAACCTTGTTCTCAACTATAATAAAAGAAAAGCGATTTTTAGATATTATTATTATAATTCATATGTTTTTGTATCCTTCTAAGATATTTTACTGATTTAGCTTATAAATAACGATTCACGGAAACTATTTAAGGTTTTATTTATTCAATTTATTAACGTTAGAGAATATATCGTTCCAATATTAAATCATTAAAACTACTTAAGATAATCTTACTACCATTCAAGGTTCTATTAAAAAATGAGTTATAATCGAAAAGATATATTATTTAGCTTTAAAATAGTGATATGTGGCGCCAGTTCAGTAGGTAAAACATCATTATTTAATCGTTATTGTTTTAATTCATTCAGTTTTGATAGTTCTCCAACAATAGGAATAAATTTTCATTCAGTTTATTTAAAAATCAATTTTACTAAAGAAATAAATCCGCAGAAGGAAAATTATGTAGTAAATTCTATTTTTGATTTTGGAGGGCAAGAAAGGTTCGCACCATTAATCCCAAAATTTATAGAAGGTGCTAATGGCGCCCTATTAGTATTCGATTCAGTAAATTTCCCTTCTTTTAATCAATTAGATTTCTGGTATGATAATATAATTGAAAATGCCATAGATTTAAAAATTCCAATAATCCTCGTTGCGAACAAAAGTGATTTAATAGAAAAAACCTCAGAATCAGACATTATTAACGATAAATTAATTTTTGAATATTTAGAAAAAAGGAAATTAGATGGATTTGCAAGAACCTCTGCTTTAGAGAATTATAATGTTTTAGAAGTTTTCAAAGAACTAAATAATTTAATGCTGAAAAAACAGCATATTCCATTTGTAGTGATATAAATTTTAAAAAAAAAATTAGAATTCTCTTAAATAGACAAAATCCGAGAAAATATTAAAAAAGACTTTCTGTGCCCTATTCAGATCAGGATATATATCTCTTAAATAGCTTCGAGCTTGCTCAGCTAAGTTTTTTGCTAATTGTTCAGCGATTTTTAAAGTATTTGTATCAGAAAAAATTTTCACAACGGTATCCACGTCTTTCTTTGAAATATTTGGTTTATTATAAATCTCTGAAATTACTTTCGATTCATCTGGTCCAGCATTTTGGATACAGAGAATATAAGGCAATTTTTTCTGTTTCCTTTTAATATCACTTTCTAAGTCAAGGATATCATCACGAATGGCATGAGCTTGACCAATCCGTAGCATGGCATCACTTAGAGGATTGATTTGATAATGAAGATTCCCTTTAGCCAAAATTGCTCCAATTTTTGTAGACTTTTCGAATATTCTTGCTTTTTGAAATTCTGCTATATTTAAATACTGTTCTAATGTCATAGTAATATTATTATAGTTCATGTATTCTTCTATTAATTGACCTTTCATTAAGTAATCCATTGCCTCTGTATATTCATTAATAGCAAATAGCTTTAGTGCTTCTGGGAATTTTGATGATTTTAATATGTCTAAACCTAAAAGATATCCTTGTGTACCCCCTAAAATTGACATATCTCTTCCATATAATCCAATTAATTCATCTTTATTCAGGAGTTCTGAGTCCTTATATACTTGATTGATTTCATTTTTCAATTGGACATGAAATGTGGGTTTCCCTCTTCTCATTGTATCATTATCTAGAAGATCGTCATGTATTAAGTGCCCACTGTGTAATAATTCAACTGATAAAGAAACTTCATAAATTTGTTCTATTTGATCTTCTAAATACATGGGATTTACAATACCAGCAAAAGCAGCAATTAATAATATAGGGTGGATCCTTTTCGCTTTTTCATTTAGAATAAATTCTTCTAATTGATTAATAAAATCATTTAGAAGTATGTCTTTTTCTTTCTTATGCAGATTAGTAAAGTATATTTCTAGTTGCTTATCTACAATCGTTTTTTCTTTTTTAAAGAATTTATCAATCATAATAATAACATAAATTTGCTTAAGTTTCCCTAATGCAATATTATTAATATAAAACATTTAATAATTTAATTTTATTATGTACAAACTTAAAAATTCCATTTGAAAGGAGAGTTTTAAGAATGAAAATTGCAGTAATTTCCGATTCCCATGACCATAAAAATAATATCTTGAAAGCAGTTTCTATTATAAATGAAAGAAATGTTGATGCCCTTATACACTGTGGAGATTATGTTGCGCCATTTGTTAGAAGATGGTTTAATGAATTAAAAGATTCGGTAAAAAAGAATTTTTTTGGTGTCTTTGGGAATAATGATGGTGAAATTTTATTTCTAAAAGAAAATTTAGGGCAAATATGTGAATTTCCTCAAAATGGGAAGGAGTTGATTTTAGAATTAGGAGGTAAAAGAATTTTTATATCTCACATGCCCAGAGAACAGACAATAGAAGCTTTAGGAAAATCAGGTGTTTTTGATATAATTTTAACAGGTCATACACATATCATATCTAACAAAAAGTTAAATAATGGTACTTTAATAGTAAATCCCGGTGAAGTTTGTGGATACTTAACAGGAAAAGCTACTTTTGCTATTTTAGATACAGAAAGAATGGAATCAGAAATAATTGAGTTATAGTATTCAAATAATTTTTTTTTCTTTTTTAATTACTAAATAGCTTATTCATATGAAATTTTTGGATTAAGTACACAGGGTATTATTGATTAGATTCAAAGAATTAGATAATTAAAATTTAATGAACATAAATTCCTCATTGATTTCAAGCTTTTTACTTATACTTTTATGTTATCCTTTTTTTTTTATTATTATGCTATTACCTTTAGAAGGGAAAATTATATTAGATCTAACGAGAATGCTACCTGGACCTTATTGTTCCATGGTACTCTCTGATCTTGGTGCTGATGTTATTAAAGTAGAAGATCCCCATTATTTTTATGGTCAACCACCTCCATTCTTTCAAAAGGGAAGATATCGTGAGAGTGCATTCAATTCAATACTTAATAGAAATAAAAAGTCAATTACGCTTAATTTAAAAAAGGAAAAAGCTCGTGAAATTTTTTATCAATTAGTAAAAAAAGCTGATGTAGTTCTTGATTCTTTTCGACCAAAGGTTACAGACAAATTAAAAATCGATTATAATACTTTAGCTAAAATAAATCCATCAATAATCTGTTGTTCTTTAACAGGTTATGGCCAATATGGCCCATATGAGCAGATAGCTGGGCATGATCTTAACTATATTGGAATATGTGGCATTTTAGATTTAAATAAAGAACGAAAGATATATAAGAGTGAATCTCAAGAAAGAAAACCAGTAAACCCTGGGGTTCAAATAGCAGACATTGGGGGAGGATTAGTTTCGGCGATAGGAATTCTAGGTGCAATAATTGAAAGAGAGAGAAACCCTCTAAAAAAGGGACAATATATAGATGTCTCAATGACAGACTCAGTTTTTTCTTTTATGCCTCTTGTAGCTGCGTATCATTTTTCTAAAGATTTAAATGATGGAGTTGAAACACAGAATCCATTACATGGAGATTTTCCTTTTTACAACGTTTATAAAACAAAAGATAATAAATTTTTATCCGTCGGGATTGTTGAAGTCAAGTTCTGGCGAGTTATGTGTGAAACTCTAGGACGTGTTGATTTAATTCTAAACCAATTTGCCCAAGGTGTAGAAAGAGAAAAAGTTTTCACTGAATTACAAAAAGAATTTTTAAAAAAAACTCAAAAAGAATGGACTGAGATTTTTAAAAATCTCGACGCATGTATTATGCCAGTAAAAAGTTTTGCTGAAGCATGTGAGGATCCTCAAATTAATGCACGTAATATGGTCATTGAGATGGATCATCCAAAATTTGGAAAAATTCAAAATATGGCTTCACCTATAAAGTATTCACGGACACCTTTAAAGATAAGAGAACTTGCTCCTAAACTTGGTCAACATACAAAGGAGATTCTTAAAAATTTTGGATACACAGACGAAAATATTCGAGAATTTAGAAAACAAGGTATTATTTAAGTTTTTATTATTATAATTGGAGCTCGAATATTAAGATTAATGATGTGATTAAAAGAGAAATAAAGGTAAATACCATTAAAGTTATAAACATAGGCCACTCTTTTAACTGTCCATAAAAACCCGCTGCATTTATCGTGGAGTAAATAGCCATCCCAATAGCAATAAAAAATACTGCTACTCCCCAGAATTGATTGATTATCAATCCAATCCCTCCAATAATAAGCATTACAGATGTCAGAAATTCAGCAACTAAATGAAAAAATATTTGTGTTGGCTTAGTATTAAGTTCAGGTACTTCTCTCTTTATTAATAATAAGACCCACATACATAACATTGCGATTCCTATTATAATTATATAAATGGAAGCAATGAATTCGATAATTTTTTTTCCACCTTCAAATATTAGATTTAATCAGATTTATTAATCATCATGTATACTTAAATTTTCTTTAAACGTTATTATTAAATAATTATCATAAAAATAAATACAAATTTTTCATTTAATTCCAGTAAAATCAAACAGAACTTTAATTGCATGAGATTCAGATTTAAGAGCTAACATATCAAATGCTTTCTTATAATCTTTAAGAGGAAACTTATGTGTGATTAATTTAGATGGATCCAATCGTTTTGTTGCCAAAAAATCTAAAAAAAATTGAAAAGCATCTCTTACCTTCGAATTGATCTAAGATTTTGAAAGTTTGTATTGATAGAGTAAAGCTTTAATGCGATATCCCCATAATAATTTCTTACATTATTATAAATTTATTCTTAAGTTTTAAAGATATTTGAAAATTAATGATTATAATTAAATTAAGCAATATTAGACACTAGTATTATGAATATAGATTTTATTTTATATGATACTATTAAGAAATCTAGAATAAATTTGATATTATCATTACCTTGCATTATGTTAAAAGGTCTTTTAGAAATAATTAATGAAAAAAATGAGATTCACCATATCCCATTAACACGTGAAGAAGAAGGTGTAGGAATTGCAGCAGGTGCTTATCTAGGAGGACGAAGACCCGCAATATTAATGCAGAATTCTGGATTAGGTAATTCAGTGAATGCTATAAAATCATTATTACAATTATATAAGATTCCTGTTATATTTATAATGAGCCATAGAGGTGCTGAAGGAGAAAAGATTTTAGCTCAAATCCCGATGGGTACACTCACTCCAAATCTTTTAGATTTACTAGATATCAAAAAATTTATTATTAATTCAGTAGATGACATTCTTGAAATAAAGAAAGCCGTAGATTTGAGTGAAAAAACAAAAAATCCAGTTGGAATCCTTTTAAAAAGGAATTTGTGGAGGAAATGACATGAAAAGATATGATGCAATAAATAAAATAGTAGAATCATTGAACGATGAAATAATTGTATGCAACCTCGGTGCACCTTCAAGAGAATTATATAACGTATTAGATCGGGAAGATAATTTTTATATGTTAGGGTCAATGGGCTTGTCAAGTTCAATTGCTTTTGGTATTGCTATCTCTAAACCAAAGAGAAAAGTAGTTTGTATTGATGGAGATGGTTCAATTCTAATGAATCTTGGCAGTTTAAGCACGATAGCAAATAATAACCCACCTAATTTGACTCTGATAATTATCGATAATTCATCTTATGGATCTACTGGAGATCAGAAAACATATACGAGTAATAAAACGAGATTAGAAATTATCGCTAAAGGCGCAGGGTTTAACTCAATCACAGTTATAGAAGATGAGGACGAAATTTTAGCATCATTAAAAAGCTTAGGTTTAGGTTGTCATTTTGTACTTATTAAAGTTCAACCAGGCAATGCTCAGGTAGAAAATGTCCCATTACTTCCAGAAGAATTAAAAGATAGGTTTAGAAAAGCAATTTCTTAAATAAAATAAGATTTGGTTATTTATTATCTACCAAAATCAGCAGATAATTTTAATTAAGAATACACTTATTATTTTTTTAGAAATAATAAATAAATTAGGAAATGTTGAAATGTCCGAGGAATTCAAAAAAACTAGTAATAATGAGGTACCCAACAAAGAAAATTTGGATGTTGAGTCAAAAAGGGAAGATATTGGAGAAGAGAAGCAAGCAGAAAAAATAAGTAAGCCTGTCATTATTAGAGCAGATGCATATAAGACAATAATTCTATATGCAAGTAGATATGCAAATAAATCAATTCCTCCTGAAGAATGGAAGGAGATCTATGGAATTTTAATTGGTAAAGCGGATAAAGATTTAGTGTACGTTGAACGAGCGGAAGCTTTAACATTTGGACATGCTACAGATGTACAGTTGGATGAACGACATTATGGATTTATTGAGGAAATTCAAGAACGACTTGATAAAGAGGCAAAAGGATATTACATGGTTGGATGGTTTCATAGTCACCCCGGTTTGAACTTATTCTTTTCTTATATAGACTTAATAAATCAATTAGGTTTTCAACAAAATAACGACGATTTCTGTGGCCTTGTATTTGATCACAAACTTTTAGGAAAGAAAAAAGAAGAAATTATTATAGGTGAAGATGGTTCAGAACATGCTATGACTAAGTATGACACCGGCTTTGAAATCTATAGAATAACTGATATATATATGGATATTAACGATGCTGGATTTGATAATAACTATTATAAAGTGGATTATGTTATTGATGGATTAAATAAATATTTCTTTGCAAATGTTTTATCTGAATTATCTGCTTTAGTAACTGAAGGAAAACCTTTACAATCAGCTTATAATGAAGAATTTGCACAAGAGAAAAAAAATCAAGAAGTTAATCATTATACCCTTGAATCAAGTGATTTTTCAGACAAAGGTTTATTAACTGAAATCCCCATGACTGAAGATATTGCATTCGGTGTTGATGATTTTTTTTATGCTGAGACTGATACAAAAAAAAAACAAAAAGAAATGAAATTGAAAGAAGTCGCAGAGCAATTAATTTACGAGGGAAATAAAGCATTTGAAAGGAAAGATTCTTTTGCAGGAGTTGAAAAATTTAAGCAAGGGATTGAAAAATATAAAGAGATTAAGGATTTTGAGGGGATATTAGAATTATTAAGAATTGTTTTACAAAAATGCATTTCAAACGAACATTTAATTTTTGCAGGAGAATTTGCTGATGAATTGTATAAACTTGCTAAAAAACAAAATCATCTCTTCTATCTAGGAGTAGTTTATTATACAAAAGGGTATTTACTATTAAAAAAGGGAGAGAATGATGTTTTGGAAGAAGCATTAAATAATATTCAAGATGCGGCGGTGAATTTTGGAAAAGAAGGTGATTTTGCTGGTGCAGGAATGTGTTTTAACAAAATTGGCTCAATATACCAATCAAGACTTAATAAATTAGAAAATGCTTGTCTTTTTTATCGCGCAGCAATAGAAAATTTCAATAACGCTATTATAAAAATGCATCCATTAAGGACAGATTTTTGGAATAAACCGGAATTATTGATTCAAAAAGTTGTAGAATTAAGAGATATAGTTGAAGAATTACTACCAAATTTAGAAAACATAGATATAAAGAAGAAAATTACCAAAGATCTTAAAAATCTAAGTTTTAATTTCTAGTTTAAATTTTGAAAAAATTTATTTCTTAAACTGTAATCCAAAAAAATTAAATTTTAACAATCATTATTTTACATACTTCTTTTTAGTGATTTTTAAAAATGCCGCGACGTAAACAGAAAATTAAATATTCAAGAAAAATTGTGTGTAAAAACCTTGAGCCAAAAGGTAATATTAGTAATAGTCTTCAATCTTTGTGTCACTGCGTTGCTAGAGATCTAACTTTAGGTTCTCGAGCATATGTCTGCCAAGTATGTACGTTGTATGATCCAGGTAAAAATAGTCAACGCTTTTCTGAAGTATATGAAGAGAGTAAAAAGATAGCTGAAAAGAAAATTAGGGAAAAGCAAATTAGATTAGAAGAATTTGAAATTGCTGAAATAACATCCGATGATGAAATTGATTTGTCAATTGATGAATTCGAGGAAGAAGACGAAGAAGTTCCTTTAAAATTTGAAAAGAGGAAAGCTGGTAAGGCGACTTTAGATGATTCCGAAATTGAAGGAATAAATGAATGCCCGTTTTGTGAAGGGATTTTTGAAGATTTAGCTTCACATATCCAGAACTGTGAGTTTGCACCTGATGATGCGAGTATCGAGGATGTTTTGCCTTCAAGACCAAAGAAGAAAAAGAAAAAAGTTAGTACTGCTTCGGAAGATAAATCTAATGAATCTGCTGAAAAAAAGATATGCCCTTACTGTGGAAAGGAGTTTGTTCGACTTGGACGCCACCTGAACTCTTGTCCGAAAAAACCTGCTGATACAGAAAATGATGAGGAATGAAATCTAATAAACTTGTATAACTATTTTTTTTGAAATAATGCAAAACAAGGAAGAAACAATAAGTTACTGTCATCCTGTCTACAGGCCTCCTTCAGAAGCTTATTCTCTATTAATTCAATTAACTGAAGGTTGTACATTTAAATGTGATTTTTGCATATCGAATCTTCGAAAAAAATTTTTAGTTAGGGATGTAAGAGTAGTAAAAAGAGATTTGGAGATTGCCAGAAAACAATATGGATCTAAAGTGGGAAAGATTTTTTTCTTAGATGGAAACGCGATGGTAACCCCCACTGAGAAGCTTTTAGATGTAACTAAATATGCTTTTACACTTTTTCCCAATTTAGAAAGGTGTGGTGTTTATGCTCACTCTAAAGATATACTAAAAAAATCAGATGAGCAATTAAAAATGTTGTCTGAAGCGGGCCTTAAAATTGCTTACGTTGGCTTTGAGTCTGGTTCTGATCGGCTACTTGAAATGGTACATAAACAAGCTAATAAATCAGATCACATTAAAGCTTCAAAAAAATTGATGAAAGCAGGGATAACTTTATCAGCAACATTAATAAACGGGCTTGGTGGTGGGAATAATTCCGAGCTTTCAAAAGAACACGCTATAGAATCAGCTGATTTAATTAAAAAAATATGTCCTGATGATGATAGAATTTGGTATATTGCATTCCTTACACTTATGGTTCCTTCAGGGAGTGAGATCTTTAAAAAAAAGTTAAAAGGAGGATTTCAGGAAATGAATTCAATCGAGATCCTTCAAGAATTGAAAGCTTTTATAAGTCACATTAATTTTAAAAACAAAAATGCAAATTGTATTTTTCGAAGTAATCACGCCTCTAATTATTTACCCATTAAGGGAATTTTGGACAGAGAAAAAGAAAATATCTTAAATACTCTAAATTATGGAATAGCACATAAAGATGTTTTACGACCAGAGTTTTATAGGGGTCTTTAAACACTTCTTAATTTTAAAATCTCGACTTTTTAAATACAATTTCTTGTGTTCTAGATTTATAATCTTGTATTGGACTTCTTGGGTGCTCTTTTATAAGATTGATGAAATTCATTAATTGATTTTGGTTAATAGCCATTTTGTTAGAAAGAGTGGAGATTGGGAGTTTATCGAATTCCTTTGAAAACTCGAATAATTTATCTTCAATCAAATTCTGATAAGTTAATGATATCAACATCTTCAGATTTGGAAAATTCTCTGATTTAATTTCTTTTACAAATTCTAATATTTTATCACAAGCATTATGGTAATTTAGGACTCTGTAACAACTCAGAACTTCATACATTTTCTTAATAAATCTAAAATACTTATTAATATTAGCACTAATGTCTCCTAAATTATATTTATCTAGATTTTGGTCGACTTCATTTTTTAGCATTGCTAATAATTTTGAAAAGTTCTCAAGATTAGATTCATTGAGTTTTTCTCTTAATAGATTGTTGAAACGACGTTCATAGATTATTCTGTGATCCCCTAAATCTGATCTTATTCGATTAGCTAAATCATAAAAATCATAAAGTTCTTTTTTAATATTAAAAGAATCTTGGTGTTCTTTAAGTAATATTAATGCAGATCTCACTTTTTCTAAAGCAGAATTATAATCTCCCTCCTTTATTTTTTTTATAATGAGAGATTTATAATAATTTAATTCCTCAACAAGATCCTTTTTGTTTTTAAAACTTTCAAGATTGTGTTTAGTGCTCATATAACTTCTTCTAATTAATCAATGATAGATATTCTTAATTATACCTAAATAGAATAGATACAAAATAAGAATTTAAATGTTTTATTAAATGAATAATACTCATTATGACAAAAATAACTCTTATTGTAGGTTCGCCCCGTAAAAATAAAAGTTGTAATTTTCTAATTGATGAAGCAATTAAAGGAATAATGTCTACAACCGACGAATTTGATATAAAGAAAGTTTATATTACAGATTATAATTTAACTCCTTGTAATGCGTGTGATCAATGTTTACAACCTCCAAATGATTGTCCGTTAGCAGAAAATGATGATACTAAGAAACTAGAAGATAAAATCTTAGGGTCAGATGCGTTAATAATAGCGTCACCCAACTATTTCGGTTCTGTAAGTTCACAAATAAAAGTGCTAATTGATCGTTCACGCCCATGGAAAATGAAAAATTATTTATTAAAAGATGTAATTTTTGCTCCAATGGCTTCAACTGGGTTAAGAAATAGTGGGGAAGGTGTAGTATCAGATTTAATTAATTTTGCTCTCATTCAAGGAATGGTTGTTATTGGTAATGCTTTAGGGAGTCCGGTGATTGAAGGAAATATCCCAATAACTAGTCTACAAAAATATAATTTAAAGGAATTTTTAGGAAAAAACGAAATTGATGAGTTGGGAGGATTGATGGCTAAACATCTCGGGAAAAGAGTTGCTGAATTTCTAATCAAAATAAAATAAGGAAATTATAATTGTTAATTACGAGCACCACACAATGAGCATGATTCAGCATCACCAATTGGATTACCACAGTCCTTACATCGTCTAATCTCGTCAATTATATCTTTTCCTTCACGTAATTCAATTTTGTCTTCAAAATCTTCGACTTTTTCTTTTGAAAAGATACTACCTGGACGATCCCCTGGCCAGATGATATTAACAATCATTCCCATAACTATTAATATTACATAAATAACAATAAATAATGTTAAATCACCACCTAAATTCTGCTGTAAAAATCCAATAACTACTGTTATCCAATCAACCATAAATTGACCGATGGGGGCAACAATTGGCATCAGGAAGGCTAAAATTGCCCCAATAATATCAGCAAGAACTTGAAAAAAATCTGAACCTTGTAAAATCAATTTTTTCACCCCTTTTATGCTTTCATTCGATCTTCTCGAATCTTCTCTCGATTAATAGTAAAATCTAGTATATCATACACCTTTATAACAATGGTGAGAAAATATATCCCCATATAGAGTAAGACCATCTGTTGAATATTCAAAGAGAAAAATCCAAAACCTACTATCGTAAATTGTATATCTGTAGCACCAGAGAATTTGTAACTCCATAAATATAAACAATTGACAATGACTTGAATCAGAGCAAATACAGCTCTTCGGATTGATTTTTTTGGGGATGAGTGTGAGAAAAATGCACAACCGCATATAATTAAACCAAGAGCAGTTACCCAAAATAAAATACTTTGATATTCTTGTTGTTCAAAGTTTAATGGAAAACCTTGAACTGTCAATTGATAAAGCCATGAGAATGTAACTAATGGGATAACAATTGTAGTAACAGCATAAATAGCCGTAAAAATAAAACCTTTTAACATATTTTTAAAAGAACCCACTTTTTACACCTCCTATGGTAACTCTCCTACAGGAATATTAATAAGACCTATTGTTATTGAATGTAATCCTAATGAATAATCTAAACTAATGGTAAAATTAGCCAAAAATATCATAGCAGGAGGACCTACAGTCCAGTCTACATCAGATGTGATATTGAATGAAGGTGGAAAATTGAAGTCACTAAACAGTCCGGTAAAATTGAAATTGCCTGTACCACCTTTAGGTATTGTTCCTAAATTTTCAGATTTATTAAATATTTTAATTACTCGTGATTCATTCACTCCTAGCACTGGATAATCTACATGACTATAATTCATTGCAAGATCAACTTTAAGTTCAAGATTTTCTAAATCAAAATATCCTGCATTAGTCAGATTGAAAGGTAAAGTAAAGTTAATATTTAACGGAGAAATATTAAAGTTCATATCAATCTCACTAGGATCTATTCCAATATTATTTGGATTTCCAAGTATCATAAAAGCAGACATTCCTCCAAGAAAAGATACAAGGGTCACTGACACTGTTAATAAATATATAAAAATTTTAAAGAGTAATCTAAAAACACGAGATGGTCTCATGATAATTGAAAGCAAATGTTTTTTTTTAGTTTGAAGACTTAATTTAACTTTTATTAGAATTATTATACATATAAATTTTATATTTATATTTATTAGTAATTTGAGCTCTTTTAAATCGGATAAGTGAATCAATATTTGGATATTTTGACAAGAGTATAAAAAATCAAATCATTTGTAGGATTCTTTTTTTTCAATTTTAGAAAGTTCTCAGTTTTTAGAAATAAAAATTCCTTATTAATCAGTATAATTGAATTTAAATTTAACAATTAAATAATTAGAATATAAGAAAAATATTTTTTTTTCAAAATATTTATAAAAAAAACTGATATAATTATGATTGATTTAGATAACATTCAAGCACACTCAACTAATTACGAAGAAGTAGCTAATAAATTAAATACATCAGTAGAAACAGGTATAACTGAAAATGAGGCTCAAAACAGAATTGAGAAATATGGAAGAAATGAATTAATTAAAGAAAAGGGTAAAACGGCTTGGCAAATTTTTATAGGACAATTTAAAGATTTTCTTATTTATCTTTTAATGTTTGCAATTGTAATATCAATAGCAATTGGGATATACGAAAGTATTCATAATGGAATTCCTTGGCCTTCAGAATATACTGATGCTATTGTTATTTTAGCAATTTTGATAGTAAATGCTATTTTAGGATTTTATCAAGAGTATCAAGCAGAGAGATCACTTGAAAGTCTTAAGAAACTTGCACCACATTTTGCTAAAGTTAGAAGGGATGGGAGAGTTATTGAAATTGCTGTAGAAGATGTTGTTCCCGGAGATATTGTACTTTTTGAAGATGGAGATAAATTCCCTGCAGATCTTAGACTGTATAAGGAATTCTCGCTTTATGTTGATGAGGCAATATTGACTGGAGAATCAAAACCAGTTAAAAAACAGTTAAATCCTGTTGATAAAAAAATGATTTTAGCCGATAGGACTAATCTTGGCTATATGAATACCATTATAACCAGAGGAAATGGAGAAGGAATCGTTATAGGAACAGGAATGCGAACTGAAATAGGTAAAATAGCAGAAAGTTTACAAGAAGAAGAAATTGAACTCAGCCCATTTCAAAAAGAGGTAAATAGGTTTGGAAAGCTTTTGGGAGTATTAATAATAATAATTTGTGCTGCAG
Source organism: Promethearchaeota archaeon (assembly GCA_016839635.1). The sequence goes on from JAEOTV010000275.1 coordinate 41,901, forward strand.
TTTTTCTAATAGAACTAGTAATTTTATTAGTAACAACATTTGATCTCAATGAACTTATTGAAGCCTTTGAAATATCAATAAGTTTAGC
>JAEOTV010000276.1 GCA_016839635.1 Promethearchaeota archaeon
ATCTTTTTCACTCATTTTTTTTAATTCTTTCATACTATTCTTGAAGTCAAATACATCAGCATCTGTAAAAAGTATATTTAATCTATGCTTTGATCTTGCTTTCTTCTCAAATTGATGGTTTGCCCATTTTAGGGCAGAATTAATGCATGTTCCCCCTCTTGCTGATATATCTAGTAATTCATCTACAACTTTTTCCAGTTCAATTTCTTGATCCAAATCTTTTATTCTGTGTGTATTAGATTCAAAAAGTGTGAGTGCTAATTCCTCTGGTTTGAAAGCATAAACTAACATAGTTGTACAAAGCGCCATTTGAGAAAGCTTTTGTCCAGTCATACTTCCGCTGATATCTAATTCCATTACTAAACAACGCAGACCCTGAGTCGTTTTAGATACTAAAAAATCATCGTTCGTAATAGTTTCCACTGTTTTCCCGCCCTCTAAAAGATTACTTACAGTCTCTTCTAAATCAATTAATTCGAAATCATCCCCCGGCGTATAAGGGATAACTATATTTTCTACAATTGGACCGGAATTTGCTGATCCTATAAGTGAATTTGCAGATCTAATCCCTAAATCAATCATAATTTGCTTTATTATTTCTTTTAACTTTGTTTTAACTTTCGCCGAGATGTTGTGCCTTGAAAAAAACCACTGTTCAAGTAGATCAAGTCCACTTCCCGCCCCTAAACATGAAAATGCCATATCTAGAGCTTGATCTCCCATTTGTTCAGCTGTATTTAATACTTGAGATAGATATCTCTCATTTAATGCACTAAGAGCGTCTAAATTTGTGGATTGTGGCGGATTATCTCCTAAAGCTGCTCTTGTAACTTGATTAACCTGTTGAGGAGAAAGTTTTAACTGCTTTAAGTAATCTCTATAACCTTGATAGTTCGCACTTTTTTCCTCAACCATTTTTTTGAAGTATTTATAATCTGCTTCGATTAGACTGAGAATTTCAGCATCAGTCATATTTAATCTTTTTCCTGCTTTCTTGATGGAATCAAACTGTGGCATAAAACCCATTTCATTAAAATCCTTCACAAGATTTCTTAAGTTCTCTTTGCTAATTCCTAATTCTGTAGATTGGTTTACAACATCTTGAATTTTGTTATTTAATTGAGACCTGCAAACAAAATCAGTACAATTATCTTTCTTTGCAATAAGTATATCAGCATAATTCTTCATTTGCGCATTTAAGACATTATTCTGATTAAAATCTTTTTTAATTGATTGAACTTCTTTATCAATCACATCTGATAATAACTTTCGCCATGAAGGTGTTTTTGCAGGATTATTAATTAAATGATTTCTTATATCTGTTGAATCTGAATTATTTGAAAAGTTATCAAAATCACTTCTGATCTTTTCTAAATATTTCTCACTTAAATTACCACCAAAATATTGATCATAGTTTTTAACACTTTGATAAGCATCCTTGAATGGTAATTGCAGACTGTTATCAACAATTTTATCTAATTCTTGTTTTTCTAAATTCAAATTTGAACCAATGATTTTAGTAGCATTAAATAAATCGTCTAGATCTCTATTAGATTGACTTAAACTCTTCTTAAAAAGATCTTTCATAGCATTTTGACTATTACTATCTAAAATTTGCCCTTTTAAAGCAAATTCAGCTACATTAAGAGCGTTATTAAAATTATCATGGAAGGCTTCTTCTAAAGCAACTTTAAAATCTAAATCTCCTTTATCTATATTTTGTTTTTTTGCTTTAGAAGTAGAGCTGTTTTTTAATACCTGATTCTTTGTATATTGAGATAGAATTTTTTCTCTTGGTACACTAGATTTCTTTATAATCTCATCAAGGATGTCCAATTTTTCAGCAAACCCAATATCTTCAGGTTCTAAGTGTTCTATTTTTTGTTTTAGAAGATTTTTTGCGTAATCTAATAATGCATCTAAGTCTTGAAATTTATCAAAATTAGCAATAGCATTCTTCTCAATTACATCTAAAGCAGTTTTATAAGGGTCTTCTTCAAGTTGGTCTTTAAATTTATCAAAGAAGTTATCGAAAGTAGATTCCATTAACTCGTCTAAATCTAAATCTTCTATTTCATTAATATTGTTCTGTAAAAATTCCAAATCATCATAAATTTCATCCAATTCATCCAAATCGATTCCTAACTCATCAATTAGATCTTTAGGTTTCATCGATCCAAAAAGATCAGAACTATTTATATCGCCTGAGATGTTTCCTTCAGTAGATTCTGGAAATGTCAATAATTCTTTTGCAATTAATTTGGCTAAAGCTTGATTTTCTAAAGGACTTGTAACCGCAGCAATTTCTATGAAATCTTCGGCTTCACATATCCCTCTATTTATAAATCTAGCTAAAATCAGCTTACAAATAGCAATTGCTTGTCTAATCGATGGTTTATACATACATTTCTCATGTTTTCTTAACGCTGTAATGAGTTTAAGACTAAACCAAATTGGATCTTCTGGAAAAAGATTAATAATTTGATAACCTCCCTTTTTTTTGATTAGATTTTAAGCAGAACCTACTACTTGGGAGATAATGCTCTTAATTACATCATTGACTTTAACACCCGGTTTCGTTTGGATTGCTCCGAATAATACCCTACTAGCCAATTCACCAAGAATTTTATTAGGTTCTTTATTTGTTTTTTTTTGCTCGACACCAGTAAGGCGTGCTAGTGCGATTCCACTTCTCAAACTTGCTGGAGTCTGAACTTGGTGGTGTGTGCGTGTTCGATTAATAATTAAATAGATTTTTTCAAGAGTACTCTCATCTACTTTATAATAGGGATTGTTATGTTCAATTATCTTCATTTCTGTTTTTTTATCTGGGTAACCAAGCTCAATCCATACATTAAATCGATCCTTTAAAGCTTCTCCCAGTCTGTGAGTCCCTACTAATTCCGACGGATTCATAGCACCTATAAAAAAAAATCCATTTGATGATTTTATTCGTCCTATATGAGGAATTGACAGGGTTTTCTCTTCAAGGGGTTCTAGAAGTGAGTTTTGAGTATATTCAGTTGCTCTATTTACTTCATTTGCGAGAAATAATCCTCCATTTAACATCGCTTTGATTAAAGGTCCTGGATTAAATGCCTCAAAAGAGAAACCTTTTTGGATCGTAGTCGCTGGATTGAAAGATCCAACTAAATGAGCTGGTTTAGTTGATTCATCAAATGTTATCCATTCAAAAGAATCATTTCCTGTTATTTCTGCCCTTGATTGAGCATAATATCTACAAAGTGTTGTTTTACCGATACCTGGAGGTCCCACCAAGATAGGATATAGATTCGATGCATCTGCTTCATAAATTAAATCTAGAGCTTCTTGATACTGGCCAGATAGGACAATCTCCATCTTTTCCTCTTTATTTGACAGCCTATTCTTTTCAAATAATTCTTTCAATGTAAGATTCTTATTAGAAGTCTGAGATTTTGGTGGTCGCTTTAAATAAGGGGAATTTTTTAGAATCCCAAGATTGTCCATTGGTTTTTTAGCTATTTTTTTTTGAGGAGGCTTTTTTGCCGGAGATTTTGCTACTGATGTAGATTTCTGAGCAGATTTTTTCAAAGCAGTTTTTGATGTTGTTGTCTTACTTGTTGATGGTTTTTTCGCCATTTTTTAAACCTATAAAAAATGTTTTTTGAATTTTTGCGCTTTTTATAATATTTTCATAATAGTATTTAAAAAGTACATCCAAATCGAATTAGTAAAAAAAAAGTATAAGAAAAAAATAAATAGAACAAATTGGAAATCTGTAATATTTGCAAATTCCTTTAGAATCTAAGAATAATTCTTTAACACCCTTGATTTTTCTTTCTATAACTAATTTAAAGCATTTCGGACAATAAATATTATCATATTCAGTATTCGGCATGTTCCCAAGATAGAATTATTAAGAGATTAAAACTAGAGAACTACACTAATTTATCTTTTGATTTTATGGTTTTTACTTTTCTCTCCACAATCTTATTTCCCAAGTTCTTTATGTCCCACAAAAAGTATTTAATATTTACGTTTTCTACTCTACATTTAATACAATTTTCTTCTGCCAATGTAGTTTCTACTCCGCACTCAACACAGTTATGATTCCAGTTTTCTCTTTTAATAGCATTTAATTTTCTTTTCTTTTGAATTGCATTAAAAGTGCTAATAAAATCAAGGATGATTGCAATTACCATAATAGGCAGCAAACTGATTAGTATTACCATATTTACTATCCTAAAATCACTATACCAAGGTAATTCATCATTAAATATCTTAATAATAGAAAATGTTCCAACTAGTATTAAACTGACTCCTTTCAAATTAAATTTATTTGATGGTACTAAAGAAATCTTTCTTAACTTTCCCCTCCAATAATATAATGTTAGTCTTATCAAATATGCAATTAAGCCACTAAGGAATAAATATATACAGATACTCGATAATGAAATTCCAAGTTCATCCAAGCTTCCAAGAAAGGGATTCCCTTCAAGTGGATAAAAAGGTTGAAAAACATGATGCGTTGGAGCATCAAATAAAATATGGAGATAGATTCCCGAAACAGAGGCCAATAGAATTTTTATAAAAGATCTCTTTTGGTCAAGTTTAAAAAAGTTTATAACCGGGTCCAACAAGTGTCTTACTTTAAACATTATCCCGGTAAGAATGAGAGCTGCTATCGCACCTCCAAAAAAGCTATGAACAAAACCATGGTGTGGAATTTCTAAACCTAAAGAATACACAAAGAAGGGTTCAAGGTCAGGGATTAGATTAGCAATAAGAAATGTGGGAAAATCAACAAACCTAATAAAAATTATGCCAAAGAATAAACCTGGACCAAGATGATAGTGGGTGTATGGCATCTCATTAAAAGCATACTATAAAAATTTTTGACCCTATGAGGTTATTGGTATAAACACTATATAAGTTTTACTTCTCTTTAAAAGATTATTTTTTATGTAGAAAAGGAACAAATTCTGAAATAAGATCAAAAAATTGAAATTGGAAATCCACAATACTCACAATTTCCTTTAGAATCTAAAAATAATTCTTTAACTCCTAAAACTTTTCTTTCTATTACTAATTTAGAGCATTCTGGGCAATATGTATTATCATATTCCGTAGTAGGCATATTCCCAAGATATACAAATTTTAACCCAACTTCTCTTGCTATATTATAAGCATTATATAAATTCTCAACTGGGGTTGGCTCTGAAAGATTATAATCAAATGATTTATAATGAGGAAAGAATCGACTTATATGATAAGGTGTCAATTCACCTAACTCATTATAAATCCTTCGAGCAATTTTTCTAATAATCTCATCTTTAGAATTGAAATTTTGTATTAAAAGGGTTGTAATTTCGACATGAACCCCTAACTCTTTGGCTAATTTAGCATTTCTCCATACATATTCTTCATCAGCACCGCAATATATCTGAACCATATTAGAATCACCTTTGATGTCTATGTTCATTGCGTTAAGCCCAGCATCTACTAGATCTCTCAAAACATTCTCCGTCATATATCCATTTGTAACATAAGTGTTATATAGATTATTCTCTTTTGCTAATTTAAAGACTTCCAATGAATATTCAAACAGTAATGTAGGTTCATTAAAGGATATTGAAGTACCATTGCATTTATTGCTTAATGCAATTTCGATTAATCTTTTAGGAGATATAATTTCATCTGATGGTACAAACTGGCTAGCTCTTAAAGGGTTAATCTTCGATAGGTGATGATTTTGACACCAGAAACAAGAAAAATTACAACCGTAGGTTCCAACCGTTATAGCTATACTTCCTGGATAAAAATGATATAAAGGCTTCTTCTCAATTGGATTGAAAGATATAGCAGGGATTAAACCATAAACTATTGTATAAATCTCTCCCTCTTTATTAATTCGAGTGTTACAAAATCCAGTTTTACCATTTCCGATTTTACATCTTCTCTCACAGGTTAAACATTGAGAATAAATGTCATCAATTTTTCTCTGGTATTTAGCTTTCTTTAGGAATTCTAAATTCATCCGATATCAAGATAAAATTTTCACAATATCTTTTAACACTTATGAATTTATAATTTAGCTGAGAGCTAATTTACCTTGTTTTTAGTATCTTCATTAATATTTGGAAACACTTTGAAAAAACATTTCTAATCAGTGAGAGATTAAATGTATATCTAATTAATTTTAGCAATCGAAATTTCTTTGGTTTAAATGTGCTTAATTCTTTATTGTATGTGATATTAGATATAAAGAAATTTTTCCTCACAATAGATAGTAATAAGGAGTATGTCATTATAGCTATTATATCCCATGCTCTCTTCTTGTGATCTTGCGGATAATTTAATTTTTCTCCCATTGCCATTCTTACAATTTCAATAACATGGAAAATATCTATTTTACTTCTTTTTAACTCTTTTGTAGCCCATAGTAAATAAATACATCCTCCACAGTAAGATATTAAAGCTTTTGCTCCAGTTTCTTCTGCTTCTTTGAATTTTTTGAAACCTTCTGACATTATATCAAATATTATAGAAATATTTTTTACCCATGAGGCTCCTGCACCGAACCCACAACAGAGTGAATCTTTTCTATTATGTTCCATCTCAATAATTTGACATCCGCATTTTTCTAATACTTCTCGGGGAACTTCCCAATACATCCCACTTTTAGACTTAGAATAACAGTTATCATGAACAGTTACCGTCATATTTAGCTGGTTTTTTAATTGAATTTCACTTGAATTAATATGTTCCAACAACCATTGGTTAAAATTAACAAATTCTTGAGAATGCTCTACTCCCATTTCTTTAGGATGAACTTCCTTAAATATATATTCAACCGCGTCTAAAGAAGAAATAACTTTTCTAACGCCCCAATTGTCAAAATCTTTTTTTGTTCTTTGAGCGATACGTTGTACGACATCTAAGTATCCTCCTTGGTACAAATAAGCACCACCTTCCCATTGGTCAATTCTATCTATAGGCTTAAAGAAATCTAATAGTCTGCTTCCACCAATTATAAAGGGAAATAAGTGAGTATAGTTTCCTATTAGCAATACCGTATCATCTGGTTTTGGGATATAAGAAATCCATTTATAGATCCATCTTCTTTCTTGATTTGATAAAAAAATATTAAGTAGTTGCCAGATATTGTTTTGTTCAGTAGGACACACAAATCGGTATAATGGTGGAGCTGCTCTTGTTTTATATAAATCATTCCATCTCTCAAGAATCAGATTATATGGATTTGCATTTTGAGGACAATATAAATTGCATGAAAAACAAGTATTACATTTAATTAATGCATATTTGGATTCTTTTCCGTTAATTAAATTCTCAATTTCTTTTTTAGCTTCATCTATTGGTAGTTTTAAAACAGGACATAAATGTAGGCATTCACCACACAAATTACATAAGTCTTCTCTAAAACCCGATTTTCTTTTGATTCTACTCATATTTACCATGCCTCACTGTACTTTGGAGGATCTTCAGGTATGTCAGCTATTTTAAATGTTTTTTTTGATAGTGCTATTGGAAACTGTTTTCGAACGACACCCCAAAAGAAATGTTTACCTCTTTTCTTCTTAGCTTTTTCTGTTAAAGAGAGGCTTTCTCCTATTGCCATTTGTAACAACTCAATTATATGATAAATTTTTATCTTTTTAAAATAGAGTTTCTTGTTTCCCATAAATGTTGCTAAACAACCAGCACAGTATACACATACTGCATCAGCCTTCGTTTTTTTAAAATCTTTGAAATTTCTAAGAACAGATGACCTCAATTTAAACGGTTTATAGGCCGAATCTATTGAGAATCCTGACCCAATTCCACAACACCTCATATTCTCCCTATATGTTTCAGTTTCAATAACTTTAATTCCTATAGCATTCAAAATCTTACGAGGTAAGTCCATATATTCATCACCAAACATCTTAGAATAACAGGAATCTTGTATTGTAACTGTCATATCTAATTTCTTTATGATCTTAATCTCTTCATTCTCTATTTTTTCCCATAAATATTGGATATATGATTTAATTTCATCAAATTTATATGTTAATCCATAATGAGGAAGTACATTTTTGAAGACATTTGTGCCAGCGGTACATAGAACAAGTAATTTTCTTGGTTTTAAAGTATTAAACCATTTATCTAATCTTTGAGTAACTTGGAAAAGCTCATTTCTATATCCTGTTCGAAATAATGTTTCACCACAACAATATTCTAAACGTCCTCTTATATCTAAATCTTTGAAAAAACTTGTTTGCGTAAGTTCCGCAAATGTTATTATATTACAGCCTGGATATGTTAATGTGTCCCCTTTCAATGGTTCTAATGAAGCCCATTTAGCTGCAATTTCTTTTGTATTTTTTGGTAAACGTTTCATTACATAGGAACGAAAGTTAGGATAATGTGGGTACAATGTCATATAATGTTTTGCCCTGTTTCTTAGACCGTATTTTTTATATTGCTCATTCCAACGTTGTAGAATTAAACTGGTTGGATGTGCATTTTCAGGACAATAAAAATTGCATGAAAAACAACTTTGACACTTATCTAAAACTTTTTTAGTTTTTTCTCCCGCAATTAGTTTCTTCATCTCTTCAATAGCGAGATTGGTAGGCAGTTGCATTACTGGACACTTATGAAAACACTCTCCACATAAATTACATGACTCTTCATTAAAAGCTGTAAAAAAAGACAAATCAATTGGTTCAATTTTAGTCATCTCGGAACGCTCCAAACACTATATAAGTTTTGTAAAATAACTAACACTTTATATTATATCTACTGAAATAAATATAAACTTTTTAATCTAAACGAACTTAATGGTTATTCTTTATGGCGCTATAATCAAAATTAATAAATAAATAAGCATCAGATTTCCTAAAATTATTCCAGTGTCTTTTAGCGATGTTCTTCCTAATAAATTAGTTCGGGGAGTTCTAAATACATACATTATCCCTAATGGAAAAAAAACAATAGGGAGGAATATAAAATATTCGGTAACAATAAAAGAAATTATTGCTATACTCAATGAAATTATACAGGCAACCCAAATTACTAATTGAGATTTTTTTGGTTTTATCTTAGCTAGTGAATCTCCATCAATCATTTCATGAACCATTTGCCCTGTAAATGCTACAGCTGTTATTGCTGCTAATATCAAAGATTCATATAGCTCCATTGCGGGGAATACATTCATAAGAACATCTCCAGCATTAATCTTAATCATAAAGTATGGTAGAATTATATGGGAAACACCTAAAATAACATGATTAATAATTACAAGAGTTTTGAATAGACAATAGAATATTACCATAAATACTATAATTGCTAAATAGACCCCCAGGATAGGATTAATTAAAATGGGATTCATAAAACACATAGTTCCTAATAAAAAACTTGCGATAGCGAGAACTAATATTTCTTTTTTGTTGTATCCTTTAACTCTTTCTAAAGTTTCTTTTTCATTCGGATCTTTCATATCTATTGCATCATTGAGAGTGTTTCCTGTTATAGCATAAAATCCGAATCCTGCTAATATCCATAAATTTGCAATAAGATCATATCCATTCAAATAAATACATAATAAACAAGGAATAAGAACAGAAAATAAATATTCCAATCGAAGTAACCTAAATCCCTTACTCATTTGTAAAATTCACTTTTAATACTACTGACTCAAATTAATTGTTTATATCCATTAAAAAATTTAAGATTTTACTTCTCTACTTTCTAATTACCCAAATACTATTGCCACCCTCCTTTAAAAATTCTGCTCTTGAGAAGGGTGTTGAGTCAATAAATTCTTTGAAAGTTTCTTCATTATAAAACAGGGAAGACTTTACTTCTGTAAACTTATGTGTAATATCAAAAAGTTGAAATCTTTTATTAGGAGCAAATAAATCTGGAATCATACTTTCTCCAATAAGCAAAATTCCTTCATCTTTCAATAATGAATATAGATTTTTAAATACACTTCTTCGGTAATTCTCATCGGTGTTCATTTCATGGAGAACCTGATTTAATATTATCAAGTCAAATTTTTCCTTAAAAGAACGTGTAAATTCATCAATTTCTGTCTCAAATATTTCAATCCGTTCATTCCAATTATTTTCGGCTATCAATTTTTTTGCATGTGCTAAACCAATTGGATCAATATCAATTCCTACAAATCGTGTTTTTTTATACTTTTTTGCCCAGGTTTTAAGATTAAATCCATAACCACATCCTAGTTCAAGAATAATAGCTTTCTTTAGTATATTTTTGCAAAAATATTCAAACTTTTTAGAAAACAATCTTTCTACTAAAGTTCCAAACCTTGCTCCACGTTCTTGTAGGTCTTTCATAACATCTCCAGGTAAATCTAATATGCTCCATATTTTACCAGTTTTAAAATTTTCTATTAAAATATCCTGAGCAGGAGCTATATAATAGAAAGCACCGAGTGTCCCTCCCATATAAAATTCATTATTTCTATCAATAAGTAAATCATATATATAAGCAGCTGTTTTTAAAATTCTCTTTTCTGAACTTACAATTTCAAATATGCCACATTCAAGCGCCAAGTGAAGCCAACCATCTAAATACTTAAAATCTAAACTTAGGTTTTCAGATAGTTCAATCGGAGTGAAATTAACTTCACAACATTTACCAGAACTAGGCGATGATTTAGCCTTTTCATATAAGTAATTAAAAATGCCTAAACGTTTCCCCATACCGATTAATATAATGGTATTAAATCCAGAAAGACCATTTATCGCAATTTTTTTTATTTGATCCTTCACAGAAATTTCAGGATTATTATTATTTTCAGTTTTAATTAATTTCACCAGAATGTATTTTCTTTATTTATTAAAAATCCTTTGATTATTAAAAACTAGATTCAATTAACTTTTCAAATTTAAATTTCTTTAAGAGTAATAACTTCCTCTGGTAAATAAGCTTTTAGCAGATCACTTAATTTTATATTATCTTCTATTGGAATTCCTCTTATTATAAATTGAGATTTTCTTAAAGGATCTGCGTCCCATTCAAATTCGGTAAGAAGATAACGCTTAACATCGATAAATTTGTCATCTGGTTCAATCATAAATTCATCCATAAGCTTTTCTATATCTTTTACTTGTACCATTTTCTTTCCCTTTTCTCATTAATGTTATAGAATTATATTAATAATTTTATATAGACTCCAATTAAAAATTAAGATTTAAAATATATAAATTTTTTAACACTCATATCCTAAAAAAACATCCTAATCGCCAATAGCATTAATACTATGGCAACTAAGAATTGTAAGTGACTTTTAGGTAATTTTCCAGAAACTTTAGCCCCTATTACTGAGCCTAATATTGCTCCTAATCCGATTATTATTCCTATTAAATAGTCTATTTGGCCTAAAATACTTTTAGCAATAGTATTATAAATTGCAGTAAAAAATATAATTCCAATAGAAATTGCTGTAGCATTATGAATTGGATATTGGAGAAGAATATGAAGAGAAGGAGTATTGATAATGCCTCCTCCTATACCTAATAAATTAGCACAAAAACCAGCTAAAAAAAACAAAGGTATAGATTTTTTCAAATTGGTTTGATAGTCATGACTATGGAGAGTAAAATTATTCTCAAATTCCTCTAATTCTGGATTAGACTTTCTAGATTTAATTGCTTTGTATATCATATTTAAACCAGCAATTAAGATTGTTGATGCAAATAAGATTTTTAATAGTGTACTATCTAAATTAAAAGGAATAAATATCAACGTGCTCGTAATGCTTCCTAAAATTGAAAATGACGAAAATATAATAACTTGCTTCATAAGTAATCTCTCTTTCTTAAAGTAAGTAAAAAATCCGCCTCCAGTAGAAATTAATATAATAAAAGCAGAAGTATCTACAGCTATGTTAATAGGAAGGATAAAAATTAGGACCATAGCACTAACATAGAAGACTCCTCCTCCTATTCCACTAAGAGTACTTATGATGCCGAAGAATAAGCCAAGCACAAGTAATATAGTAATAAGGACAAAATCCATATAGTGTGAAATATCTTAAACTATTATTAGTTTTCTAAAATGTGAGGATTAAATTGAATAATAATATATTATTAATACAAGATAATAATTATAGATAAATTATTATAATATAAAATTCACTTCTTACTCGATTATGCCCGATTCTAACAACGACAAATTTGTTTTAAAACTAGTACCTTGTGCTCGTTGTGGAAATCCTTTTATGGTTAAAAGTGATCAACCGAAGTTGGGTGAAATAATATGTGAAAATTGTATTAAGTTAGACCAAAGAAAAAAACAATTAGCATCATCTGTTATTGAGTCGCAAAAAGAAATCGAATCCTCCATTAAAGAATACGAAGAAAAAATACAATTTGAAGAATCACAGGATCAAAAGAGGATATTTTATGATAAAATCAAACACCAGTCTGAGATCTTAACAAGATCGATAGAACTTCTTAATAAGATTGAGGAAACTAATGATGAGAAATATATCGAAGAATACAAGCAACTTTTCGAAAAATTGAAAAAAGAAAGTTCTTAATGGATTTTTGAAAAACCCTTATTTCTTAATAAAAATTAACCCTATATTTCTCATCCTATGTCTAGAACTATATTTAGCATCTATTTTCATGAATTTAGAGAGAATTTTAACGATTATATTCCAAACCTTTCGAAAAATCATGTTTGATTCATATTTATTTCTCAAGTTTATAATATTCTTTTCAATTTTTTCCGGGTTCGTAGATTGAATATCTGCAATCAACATTAATCGGCCATATACACCAAAAATGTTTAAATTCATTAGATTAAAATTATTGAAATGGGAGATAATTTGGTTTATCTCATACCTTCTAAAGTGCCCTATAATTCTATCTTGAAATGAGTAATATCTCATCCGGTGGGGGACTGTAATTATAACTATTCCGTTTTTCTTTAAAATACGACTTATTTCTGATATTGCTAATCTGTCATTCTTAATGTGTTCTAATACATCAAGTGCACCCACAAAATCAAAAGATTCATCTCTATAGGGTAATCTTACAAGATCACTACATATGGGATGGTAAGTTCTTCCATTTTTATATTGGTTTAATGGGAGGCTAGCAAGATCTAAGAAAGATTTGTGTTTAATATTATCTAAAAAGGAAAGAATAGAATTACCAGATGCGCCAAGATCAACTCCATTTAAAAAATTTCTTTTATTACCAATGCTATCTTTCAATATATCAAACTTACATTTAATCCCTGGAGATATATAATACTCTGATAACGTTCTAAAAGAAAAATTTTTATGGTTATCATAAAAATCCTTAAGCATCAGTTAAATCTAAGATTAATTATTCTTAATAATTTTCTTACTAAGTTTAAAAAAAAGGGTTCATAAAAAATATTATAAATTTCATAAAAAATAGTAAAAATGATTCAACTTAGTATATATCTCGAAGATCGACCAGGCGAACTTGCAAACTTCATAAAATTGCTTATGGATAATAAGATTTTTATCCGAGCATTAACAGTAGCAAAGACGAGTGAATATGGGCTAATATTAGCGTTAGTTGATAATCCTGAAAAGTGTATTAACCTTTTGGAAGAAAAGGATTTTATTTTGTCCACTACAGAAGTCATTGCTGTAAGATTAAATGATCATCCTGACGCTTTATATGAAATACCAAAAACTTTAGGCGAGAATAACATCAATATTGAATATTTTTATTCTACTTTAGTAAAAGATGAATCTATGCTTATTTTACGCGTTGAAGAGACAGTAATAGAAGAAGCTGTAAATCTGTTAGAAAAAACAGGATTTACGATAGTAGATAGGTAGGAGAAAATTACTTTTCCCTAAATCTCGTATCCCATTTTTTTCCCTAATGCCTTAAAGTTTTGTTTGAATAATAAAACTTAAGAATTCTTAGTAATTAGAAGTTATATTAATAAAAAATTATCAAAGAGGTAAGAAATGTGAGTATTAAACTAACAGACGAGCAGGAAATGATCAAAGAGAGTGTTAAAGAATTTGCCCAGAGTAAGATAGCACCAATTGCACTTCAAATGGAAGAAACTAAGGAAATTCCACAAGATGTTGTCAAAGGAATGGCAGAATTAGGACTTATGACATGTACAGCAGATGAAAAGTACGGAGGTCCTGGATTAGATGCAGTAAGTGCTGGTGTTATAGCAGAAGAATTAGCAAAAGCAGATTGTACCGGTTCTACATGTGTTTATTACCTGGTTCCGGCATCTTGGGGCTTTCTTTTAAACAAATATGGAACAGAAGAAGCAAAACAAGAAATCTTTCCAAAAACGCTCTCAGGAGAATGGTTTTTAGGGATTGCTACAACTGAAAGCGACGCTGGATCTGATGTAGGGGGCACCAAGACAACAATAAAGCCAGAGGGAGATGGATTTGTAGTAAATGGCGAAAAAATGTATATTAGTGGAGTACGAGAAGCGGTAACGTATGGGGGTGGTCATGTTACAATAGCTCATCAAACTCCAGAACGTGGAACGAGAGGAATGACAGTGTTCTATTTACCTTTGACAGTTGAAGGAATTACACCCACGTATGTCCCTGATTTAGGGCGAGAAGGAATATCATGTGGAGGGTTTTCAATAGATAATGTGAAAATACCTAAGCATTATATAATTGGTGAAGAAAATAAAGGTTTCTATATTTTACATGAAGGTTATGAATATGCAAGAGCATTAATCACAGTTATATGCGCCTCTGCAGGATTAAAGTCATTAGAAAACGGAATTAATTATATTAAGGAAAGAAAATCATTTGGAAAATCATTATCGCAATATCAAGGAATTAATTTTAAACTTGCTGAACATTACACCAAGTTGAACATGTTAAGAGACTGGGGTTATAGAGCTTTAAAGACTATTGATTTAGAACAACAAGGTAAAGCAAGCAGATTTGAAACCAGCAAAATTGTTGCCATGGGTAAAATGTTTTGTTCAACTTGGGCTTGTGATGCCATAAATGATGTGATGCAATGGCAAGGTGCCTTTGGTTATTCACGAGAATGTCCTGACCAAGCTGCATGGCGAGCAGTCAGATCATTTGCTCTCGCAGAAGGCAGTTCTGAAGTTATGAAGATGATTGTAGCAAGAGAAGTAATTGGTAAGAAACAATATTAATTAACTTTTTTTTATATTTTTAATATCTTTATTTAACTCTTAAAAGATAGAGATTGAATTAAGAATCTTTTTTAAGTCTTGATTTAACTATGAGATTTATTGTATGCGTAAAACAAGTTCCCGATACGACTGAGGTAAAAATTGACCCCAAAACTAATACTTTAATTAGAGAGGGTGTCCCCAGTATCCTGAATCCCTTCGATCAGTTTGCTCTTGAGGAAGCAATTAAAATTAGACAAGAAGGTGATGAGATTATTGTTCTCTCAATGGGGCCACCTCAAGCTAAAAAAGCTCTTCTAAAATGTCTAGCATTAGGTGCAGATAGAGCTATTTTGCTTAGTGATAGAGCATTTGCTGGTGCTGATACATGGGCAACATCGTTTACATTGACTCAGTGTATCAAGAAAATTGGTGATTTCAATATTATTTTCTGCGGATTACAAGCCATCGATGGAGACACAGCTCAAGTAGGACCTGAAATTGCCGCTCAATTAGGGATTCCTCAGATAACACATTGTGAAAATGTTGAAAAACTAGAAGGGAAAAAATTGACTGCAAAAGTTCAAACCGATGATGGGTACAAAATTGTAGAAGTTAGACTTCCAGTACTTATAACAGGAATAACTCCATCTTCATTTGAGCCCACCAATCCTCCCATGATGAGTATAATGAAAGCTAATAAAAAACCGTTTTCTACATGGGATGCTGAAGAACTTGGGGGTAATAAAGATGATTATGGGTTGAATGGTTCATTAACTGAAGTTATTAAAGTTTATTCTCCACCAGCAAGACAACAAGGTGTTGTTATTAAAGAGGAAACGCCCGAAGCTTCGGTTCAAAAATTAATCGAATTATTATCTAAGGATAAAGTGATTTAATCTGATAACTGTAGATAAAGAAAAATGTACCGGATGTGGACTATGTGAAAAAGCATGTCCGTTTGGTGCGATAATAATTGTAGATAAAATCGCACAAATTGGTGATGAGTGTACGCTCTGTGGTGCGTGTGTCAATCAATGTAATGTAGGGGCAATTACAATTAAGCGGAAAAAAAATGAAGAGATTGACTTGTCAAAGTATCAGGATGTATGGGTTGTTGCTGAAATAAAAGATGAAAAGATTAGAAATGTCTCATTTGAATTGTTGGGTAAAGCAAGAGAATTAGCAGATATTATATATCAAAGAGCTTGTGTGATACTTTTAGGAGATAATGTAAAAAGATTTTCTCAAGAGTTCTCTAAACGTGGTGCTTACAAAATATATGTTGCTGAACATGAAGCTCTTAGGGATTATCATACTGAAACTTATTCTTCTGTAATCACGGGTATAATTTCAAAGTATAATCCAAACATTGTATTGTACCCCGCAACTATAAATGGAAGAGATCTAGCACCAAGAGTGGCTGCAACTCTAGAATTAGGACTAACTGCTGATTGTACCGGGTTATCCATACGAGAAGGCCTATTACTACAAACAAGACCTGCATTCGGTGGAAATATTATGGCTGATATTATTTGTCCTGCAACACGTCCCCAAATGGCAACAGTTAGACCCAATGTTATGGAAATGGCACCAATTCAAAATAATAACAATGCAGAAATCATTGAAGTACCTGTAAAAGTAGATCTTCAAGGACTAAAGGTAAAAACAAAAGAAGTTATCAGTATAACTGCTGCCGAATGTGGTATTCCAGTATGTGAGGCAGATACAGTTGTATCTGGTGGACGGGGCGTCGGAAGTAAGGAGAATTTTAAATTAATTGAGGGGCTCGCTAAAGTTTTAAATGCTGCTGTAGGAGCAAGCAGAGCAGCGGTTGATTTAGGCTGGATTCCAAAATCGCAGCAAGTAGGACAGAGTGGAAATACAGTTTCTCCGAGCATTTATATTGCATGCGGAATTTCAGGAACAATCCAACATTTAGTTGGAATGAAAAGTAGTGATATTATTATAGCTGTTAATAAAGATCCGGATGCACCTATATTTAATGTAGCCAATTATGGTATTGTGGGCGATTTATGTGAAATTTTGCCTTTATTAACTAAAGCATTAGAGAAAAAGATAAGTGAAAATTAAATTCAAAAAAGATCTTCATCAAGATCTTCGTTCCCTTCTGGGAATCTTCCAAATTCTTGCATGAACTGTTGTAATAACTCACTCTCTCTTTTAGTAAACATAGGATCTTTATCATAATCAAAATAGCAAGCTTTTGGATTTGAATTTAATTGTTCTTCCATTGCTAAACGCATATTCTGAGTACCTTGAATTAAGATTATTTCTTGATTCTCATTTAAGACTTGTATAACACCTTCCATATCAGGGACATTCTGAATGTTTTCAGTGGTTAAATCTAACCATTTTTGGGGTGGTAGTATAATAGGTGAGATTTCAAAGCGTAGATCACATCTTAAACATCGATTCGCTTCCTCAAGAGCTAATTTTTCATCAAATCCCAATTCAATTTCATTAAAACTGCTTTGACGCTGCTCTAATGGTAAAAGAGGCATTTTTACGCGTGATTTATCATAAAAACTTTCATCACGTCCTATATTAGAATTAGGGACATCTGGATCAATAAATATATTCACAACTTCACCATCACCTCCCAAATATTTATCAATTGAAGAAGCAGCCCGTCTACCCATTTCAATTGCATCAACTACAGAGCTGGGACTATTTGTAACTTCACCCCCCGCAAATAATCCAGGTATGGTTGTCTCTAACGTAGCTTCTTTAACTGGAATTAATCCCGATGGTGAGATATTAATTTTAATTTCACTCCCTAATAAAGACAAATCAGGAATTTGCCCTATTGCTAATATTACCATCTCTGTTTTGATTGATTTTGTATTAGTATCATCAAATGTAGGATTGAATGCATTACTATTATCATATACAGAATCACAATGAACCAACTCAACTTCGGATATTTCTCCATTCTTATCAATAACCCTTTTTGGACCCCAAGAGCAATCAAGTGTAATCCCCTCATCTATAGCCTTTTGAATTTCCCATTCATGAGCGGGCATTTCTTCTCTACACTCCAGACATGTTAATTGAACATCTTTAGCACCAAGTCGTTTAGCAGTTAAAGCGACATCAATTGCTACATTTCCTCCACCAATTACAATAACACTATCAGTTAATTTTATGTCTTCACCAAGATTGACTCTTTTTAGAAATTCAAGACCCCATAGAATATTTGGAAGATTTAAGCCTTCAAGATCAAGTTTTTTAGTATTTTGAGCTCCAATAGCCAAAAAAGTTGCATTAAAACCTTGATTTTTTAAATCTTCAAGAGATAAGTGTTCTCCGACAACTTTATCAGTCTGAATATCAATACTTATACTCATAATATGGTCAAGATCTTTCTGTAAAACTGATCGAGGTAATCTATATTCAGGAATGCCTTGCCTTAACATACCTCCTAAATAAGAATTAGCTTCAAATATAGTGACAGAATGTCCTAACCGCTGTAAATAATATGCTGCTGTTAAACCAGAAGGACCTGACCCTACAACAGCTACTTTTTTTCCAGTGGAAGGTTTAAAGCTTAGATTTGGCTTCCACATTTCATTATCATATTCCATTGCAAAACGTTTTAAAGCACAAATAGCAATAGGTTCATTAAGTTGATTCCTGCGACATTCAAGTTCACAATCATGAAAGCAAACTCTTCCAAGAACCGAAGGAAGAGGTGTTTTTTCTCGAATAATTGCTGCTGCTTCAGGGTATTTTTTCTCTGAAATTAATCGAATATAACGCGGTACATCAATCTTTAACGGACAGGTCTCTTTACATGGAACCAATAATTTTTCACGTTCAGCCCAGAGGATATCTTTATCTGTAAGAGCTCCTGTTGGACAAACTTCAATACAAGCCCCGCAAAATTTACATCCAGAATCCTTGAGTGAAGGTGCCAAACTCCCTACTAATGTTTCTCCATTTGAATAAACAAAACCCAAAGCTTCAATGCCACGAACCTCTCTACAAACTCTTACACATCGAGTACATCCAATACATAACTCATAGTTTCTGATGAATAGGGGTTCATTTTCTATGATAGCCCGGCCTTGGGGTTTATATCGCTGTATTTCTTCTCGAATTCCAACATATTCAGCTACTTTTTGTAATTCACATCGCCCTAATATGGGACAACAACGTTCTTCTACTGGAACGTTCGGGGAACATGGTTCGCGACTACAACCTTCACGTTGGGCACACATTAAGCACGCATGAGGATGTTTTGAAAGAATTGTTAATAATTTTTCTTGACGATACCTTTGAATTTCTGGATTATCAGTCGAAATCACCATACCTTCTTCTATAATTGTACTACATGAGGTTTTTAATCCTTCTAATCCTTCTACTTTTACTACACAAAGCTGACACCCTTGATGTTCTTGAGGATCATCATTATTGATTTTGGTTTCTCCTTGGAAAATTTCCTCATTTGGCTTTAAACCTACTAGGGTTGGTAAATCGGGATGAGCACAGATACTAGGAATGTATATTTCCGCCTCTAAAGCTGCCCTTAAAATAGTAGAGCCTTTTTCAGCTTCAACTTTGGTTCCATTAATCGTTATTGATATTGATTCCATAATGAACACTCTCTAGTTAAAATTAACCATAGAATTAATTACTTGTTAATTGAAATAGTGAGTTTAATTGTCTTTATTTCAAACTTTTTAAAATCCAAATTAAATTTATTAGAATCTATTATAGATATTGGTGTTTCACGATTATTATGCAACTCTCTTTCCAGAAGATCAGTTTCTACAGCATTTGATATTCTAAAAAGAGTATTAAACTGAATTTCAACAGTTTTTTTCTCTTTAAAAATATGGATTCCTATTCCATCTGACTCTTTAATGATCTCCCTATTTTGCTTTTTTAAGAAAATAGAAATGATTTTTGAATAAACCATAACTGTTTATAGCCATTTTTCTTTTAAGTCTTTCCGCATTAATTTACTCACTTGTTCTATAGCAAAGAGAACAAAATTGACACATTTATTTTCCCATGCTCTATCCCTGACATAATCTCTAATATAATACTGTAAATCATAACCACAAATAGATTGTTAAAGTAAACTTTTTGTAAATCATGCAATTCTAAAACATCTAAGATAAAGCATCTTAAAAAAAATAGGAATGAATCAAAATCCTTCCAAAATTTTTTCTTTTTTTTTTTTAACTGAAGTATAAAGACTTAAATATAAAAGGTCTCTTATATTAGAATGCTTATTCCATTACTGGAATGTAAAAGAGGCGAAAAATTATTCCAATATCAATTGAAGATTTATGGAAAATTCCGTTAATATTGCAGTATGATGTTGATGAGCGGTTTAAGACTATAATATATTCTTCTAATTCAATAGGAATCCCTCAGTTATTTCTTTTATCCGCAGAGGTTGGTTCCAAACCTAAACAGATAACAGATGGAATTGACCCCGTAATTTTTGGGTATATATCACCTAATGGGGATGAAATTGTATATCGACGAGATAAAGGTGGTGATGAAATGGACCATTTATTTTCAATTTCTGTTGACAATGGAAATAAAAAACAATTAACCAGCATAGCTTATAGAACATTGGGGGTGAGCTGGCATCCTAATGGAAAAGAAATCTTACGATCAATTGTTACTCCAAAAGGTTGTGGGATAGAATCTATTAATTTAAGAACTGGAGAAAATTTCATGTTAAAAGAAGCTACTCCGCCATTAGCAGATTTGTCTTATTCTCATGATGGAAAATGGATTGTTTGTACGGCATACACCAGTTTTACTAATTCACAAATTAATGTAATAAATAGAGTTAATCCTGAAGAGATTGTAATTTATAATATAAACGATGATTCAAGAGAAGAAAATCCTTCTTGGTCTCCAGATAACAAAAGATTGGCATTCAGGAGTGAAGCAATGGGCAGAGGACAAATAGTAATTCAAGAATTTCAGGGGGATGATAATTTTTTTCTAGGTCTTGGTGAAAATGAAGAAGCAAGTTTGGGTGCAGGATTAAATGCTAATTTTCCAGTTTGGAATTCCAAAAGTGACACTATTTATTATATTATCAATAAATACGGGAGACATTCACTGCATGCTCATCCCTTAGATGGAGAAAAAGAACCAGCACTTCCTTTTCCTAAAGGAGTTGTTGCTAAGCCATCTATCAGCAAAGATAGAGGATTTATTGCAGCACTTCATTCTTCTATGACATCTCCAGAAGGAATATACATGCATGAATTTGGATCGAAGACAGTAGTTCCTCTCACCCCACGAGAATTCAATATTGATCTCTCTCTTCTTATTAAACCCCAATCTGTTTGGTATAAATCATTTGACAAGAAGTCTATTCATAGTTGGTATATCTCTGCTGCAAACATTTCTGAACCTTTCCCTGCAGTAGTACGTGTTCATGGTGGCCCTTGGTTACAATATAATGATGATTGGTTAAGTAGCATTTCAGCACATTGCTTTTCTCAGAATGGAATCGCAACTTTTTCACCCAACTTTAGAGGATCAACAGGTTATGGACCAGAATTTCAAAATTTAGATATTGGAGATATTGGTGGGGGAGATCTAGAAGATATAATACATGGAGTATATTGGTTAAGATCAAAATCAGAAATAGATAAAACTAAAATCGTAATTACTGGTGGATCCTATGGGGGATATATGACCTTATTTGCATTAGCAAAGAGACCTGATATATTTGTCACGGGTGCTTCCTTAGTTCCAATTACAGATTGGATTGAACTATATAATTTGTCAGATCCTTTATTACAACAATATTATAAGGAGTTATTTAGAGGAAATCCCAAACAAAAGAAAGATTTATACATAGATAGATCACCTATTACCCATATTTCCAATATTAAAGCACCAGTCATGATTATGGCTGCTAAAAATGATTCTAATTGTCCTATTGAACCTATTGAGAAATTTATAAATATCCTTAAAGAAATGAATCACCCTCATGAATTTATAATAGAAGAAAATGCAGGACATGTCTCTTATGATTGTGAGAAAAATATCCAAATTTCAATAAAAGTAATAGATTTTATAAAAAGAAATTTAACTTAAACTATTGGTACAAATTTTTTTTTTTCTACCAAGAGTGTTCAATCGCTTTAGGGTCACATACTTGAACACAAGGTAATTCTTTTGATTCACCACCAGGTTTACAAGGAGCACATGAATATTTAATTTTTTTACGGTGTTCTTCAGACACAGTTGCTATAATTTCATCCCCCAAGGGATCTAACTCATCCTCTGCCATTTCAAGAACACCAGCAGGACAAACTTCTACACATCTTCCACATGAATTACATAAATCTGTATCGATGGTGATAAAATATTCTCCTGAACCGTCCTTGTAGCCATAATTAGCTTTTGTCATTGACTGCCCTTTAATTTTTATTATTTTAAAATAAATTTAAGCTTTTTTTCGTTCTTTTTCAACTAAAGCTTTAGCAAATAACGCGGCACCAATGGCTCCTGCAAGTTGAGGGTCAATGTTTGGCTCGGGAGCTTTAAGTTTCAATTCATCTTCGATTCTCTTGACAACTCCAATATTCTTAGCAATCCCCCCAGTTATAGCGAATTTTTCTTCAATTCCAAGTCTTTGTAATAAAGTTACAACTCGATGTGCCATCGCTGAGCAGTAAGCTGCCAAAACTTTTTCTTTTGGCCATCCCTTTCTGAGTAATCCAACTGCTTCTGACTTTGCAAAAACTACACATGTACTACTAACTGGTTCAGGTTCTTTATCCACTTGCAGGGACATTTTTCCTACGTCATTAATATGTACTTGAAGTAAGTCTGCAAACACTTCCATACCTCTGCCTGTTCCTGCAGCACATTTATCATTCATAAGAAATGCAGTAACTTTCCCACGTTGATCACAACGTATCGCTTTACAGTCTTGACCCCCCATATCTAAAACCGTTCTTATCTCAGGACCGTAAATAAAATTGGCACCTCTTGCATGACAGGCGATTTCAGTAATTGCTCTTTTTGCGAATGGAACATTAACTCGTCCATATCCGGTTCCAACAATATATTGAATTTTATCTGGTGTTAAACCAGTGCCCTCAAGCGCCCAATCCATAGCGTTATTTGCGCTGTCTGGACTGTTGGCTCCCGTTCTCATGCTTGCATAACAATAGATTTCACCATCTACCATAATTACAGCTTGCGTACTGACTGATCCAACATCTACTCCTGCTGAGATGATATCTCCATCTTCCCATTTCATATCAGGGTGAGTATAACGAGATTCAGTCCATCTCCAATATTCTTTTTCTGATTCTGCATTTGACATAATTTTAACCTCCAATTTTATCTTGTGCAACAAGTGCAGCTCCTAACGCACTCACATACTCTGGAGCAATAGAATCTTTTGGTACTAAGAGTTCAAAACCTAAGTTCTTATTCATTGAATCTATAAAGCCAATATTATTCGCAACACCACCTATTAATGCTACATCTTGCTCAATTCCTATTTGACGTACCATACTTGTATTTCTGTCTGCAATTGCGTCATGAACTGCTCGAATTATATCTTCTTTTGAGGTTTTTTGGTGAATCAATGAAACCACTTCAGATTCGGCAAAAATAGTACATTGCGCGTTCATGGGAATTTGTTTAGTTGATTTTAAAGAAAGTTCTCCCATAGTTTCGATATCTACTTCTAAAGCCCTTGACATCGCTTCTATAAAAGCACCAGCTCCAGCAGCACATTTTTCATTAATTCCAAAATCTTTTACTTTTCCTTTCTCATCAAGTTTTACGACTAATCCTTCTTCTGCTCCAATATCAATAACAGTACGAGCTGAAGGGAAAAGATAAAACGCACCTCGAGCATCAGCGGTAATAGTTGTTACATTATCGTTAGCAAAAATAATTGCCTCCATTCCAGCTCCAGTCGCAGTAATATGTTTAATTTCTTCACGTTTAATTGTTGCTTTTTCAATAGCCTTGTCTAATGCTTGTCGAGCTGATTCTTCTTGATCAAAACCACTTAATACCGATGCTGTTGATAAAATGTTATTTTCATTTAAAATAACAACTTTAATATTTTTAGAACCGCAATCAATTCCAGCTGTTATCATATTAAACCACTTTCCATATTTTCTTTTAAATTTTCATTATTATAGATTTCATTATTTACTTTAATAAGACCTAATTGATTTATCAAAAAAACTATAATTAGATCAAATATCATTAAAATTGGGATAGGATATATGATTACATGCAAGTTATCTCCTTGAACATTAAGAATAAATGTTGAAGGTATTGCTAATGCTAAAGGAATAAGCTCACTTATCACTCCAATCAAGATAAACTGCTTTTTATTAAATTTTTCAATCATTAATAGAACAACATATACTACAAATATAAGTCTAAAAAAAATATATTCAAAATAATAGAGAAATGCGCTGAAAAATCGAATTGAATACCAAGCGGGAGTGAGAGGAACCTCCCATATCATTGAAACTATGCTATTCGGTCCAGGACCTAAATCTATCATGACGCCAAAAGGAACGAAAAAAACCACCAGTATTGTAAAAAGACCGATAATTATGGTTATATATCGCTTCATGAGATTAATTTCCAACGCTTTTTTCTTTTTGGGGTAAAATCTTTTTAAAAAATATTATTAAATATACTAAATTTTCATTTTTTCCATTCCAATTGATTCCATAAAAGCATCTACACGCTTCATTGTCCTCTCAAGATCAAATTCTCTCTCATCTCCCATATTACCTTCAAATGGCATAGTTGGTATCCCTGCTTTTTGGATAGCTAATCGATTTTCAGCAATTCCAAGGCTTAATCCTTCACATCCCCTATTAAAGTGCAGTAAAACCCCATCAAGTTTCCATTCTTTAGCAATTCTAATCATCATATCAGATTTGAGCTTTGGATGGTAAAAATGTTGCCATTCTGGTTTACTTAGATTCCAATCAGCAAGAGCTCGTAAAGCCTCATCCCGATTATTTATCTCAATATCAGGAATAGATTTAGGACCCCATGTTCCATCCTCGTTATCTTCCCATAATCCTATAAGCCCAAAAGTGTAAAGACTTCCAATAGAAACGCACCCATATTGTTCTAAATATCGAAATATTCTTAAAAATGCCCAGGGAGGCTGAGTGTCTGTCATTATACGACATTTTTCGTTTCCAACGGCAGCAATACCTCTTTCTACACGTTCTTTTACTTCTGGATATAGCTCTTTTTCATAAAAGTCCGCAGTCCATTGAGCTGATTTTCTTAAAGTTCCCAAAACATATAATGAATACATAGATTTCTCATCTAATGGAGCTGGGATACTTTTATTAAGTTCGCATATTGCCGACCAGTAATGACATGTACGGAACTCATTTTTAACTGCTTTTATTAATAACTCATCATCATAATCTCTTCCAGTAACTTTTTCTAGCCACTTTATTCCATCATGCATTTGACCTACAATATAATTGATCTTGTGTTCTGTTCGTTCTTCATATGGTCCCACTGAAACGTCAATACAAAAAGAAGGAATTCCTCCTTCAAGCTCACTTGCCACTTGATACCATTTAGCATGTGAACAACAAATGTGATCTTGCCAAATAAAATCTGGTTTTGGGAATTCTTCAGAAAATTGTGGCCACGCATACTTGTTAATAAGTATAGAGCCCCAATAATTCCGCATATATGAACATAAATCCCGGGCAAATCCCTTTGCTTCAGTTGCTTCATGACATTCTACAGCAAGTTTATCATTGAATGCAACAGTCGCACCATAGGGTTCTCCCGTTAAAGAATAAACATCATCTCCTAATCCAGCAGGAATTGCATCAAAAGACCATGCTCCCCCTGCCCACCGAAGCCCTCCTTTATCATGGGCTTCAGCAAAATCTTTATAATAATTTTCTCTAAGAGTTTTTGCACTATTCCAACACTTTAAAGATTCGGTTGGATATTTTGTTTCCATCATTTTAATTCCTCCTTTTTATTAAAAAAGATCCTCCTCTCTTATTATTTCTAAAAATGCTTCAACACGAGTCTTGAATTGACCAATTGGAACGGTAACATCAAATTCTAGGAATATTGTTGGAATATCAT
>JAEOTV010000038.1 GCA_016839635.1 Promethearchaeota archaeon
TAGGAAAAAAACTCTCAGAAAGTACAATGAAGGCATCTTCCCCTTCATCTATTATTACTGCACTTCCAAAAATTTGGTCTCTCCATCTTATTTCACAAAGTGCATCATACTTTTTAATTAAGGAAAGAAACTTTTTATCCTCTAATGCTTCAGCTTCGACAAGGAGACGTAAGTCAGTAACTCCCCGTGCTCTAGCTTTTTTTATATCTTCATAAAATACTTCCAGAAATTCATATTTAGTGGAAACAAGATAAATTGATGTTCTTGCTAAATTGATCAATGATAAAGCTTTATTAACACACACATCCCTTCCACGATGAATATATAAGGCAATTTTTATGGGAGTATCATGAGATTGATATATTGGTGTTAAAGTATGAATTATTTTATTAGAATGTTCATCAAAACTGGTAGTATATTGTTTCTTAGCTATAATTAAAGCTTCATCTGGTGATTTAGCAAAATAGCGGGAAGGACGGCTTTCTTCCTCCTTTATTATCCATAATTTATCTTTTTCTAATTGAGTAAGGATATTGTAAATACGTGAGTAGGGTACTCCTGAAGCCTCAGAAAGTTCCCTTGCATCCATTGGTCCTTTACTTATCAATGTGAGATATATAGAAATCTCATAATCAGTAAGACCTATAGATTTTAGTGATACCTTTACATTATCTGGAATTTCACTTGACATTTTTTTCCCTTCTTTAATATAATAAAGCGCTTATAGATGATACAAGTTATTATTATTAATATTAATACTAATCTAATATTATTTTTCTTTTATGTTAATCTTTATAATCCAAAACTTAAGTCTCATAAAACTGTGAAATCTAAAATAGAAAGTGTCTTTGAACTGCATGCATAAAGGTTTTGTATAAGAATTAAATAAAAATGCATTAGAAAGGTGTTAGGGCTTAAAATCAAGAGAATATGTAAATTAAAGTCTACTAAATTGGTGAAAAAATAAAAAAGTTATTAGAGTATTAATAGATTGATAAATTTTAATATGATTTTTTAGACACAAACCCATAATATTATATACAAAATTATGCAGAAAAAGAATAAAATTGAAGTTTTGATAAAAAATAATTTAATAAATTACTCATCATTTTTTATAATTAAGTAAAGTTGTTTTTAAAAAAGTATATAAAATTCAAATTGTGATTTTATGGATATTGTCGATTTAAAAATATTAGAATTATTAAAAGATGATAGTAGAATGTCTTTTAATGACATCTCCCAAAATGTGGGTAAAACTGAGGCTACTGTAAGAAGAAGAGTGAAAAAATTAAAAGAAGATGGAATTATAAAAAGATTTACAATTGAGTATAATGTTGATAATAAACCTCGTACAAGAGCTACTGTAAAAGTTGAACCTGATTTCAAAGAAATTAAACGAATACTAAAAGAGTTATTAGAAATTGAAGAAATAACGGATATTTGGAGACTTTCAGGAGATTGTGGATTATTTATGAGAGTTGAAATTGCCTCAATTGAAAATTTTAATCCATTAATTGAAGAAAAAATATCTCAGATAAAGGGTATAAAAATAATAGAGACATGTTTTATTACCGATATAATTAAATAGATTTTTGGTCAATTTTTTCTTTATTCTTTTATTAAATGATATTCAGTTTGGTAGCTGAATTGAAACAATATAAGCTCCTATAGATATTATTTTTCTAAAAGTTTATCTATTGTATCCATCCTTTTTTTGGTTTTCTTAAGGTCTTTTTGGAGCTTCTTTGAACGTTTTACATATTCATCATCATTTAATTTACCAGATGAGTGTTTCTTATCAACAAATTTTAACAAATCTTGGACGGAACTAAGTTTTGTTTTTAAACCTTCCTTTTCATCTTTGAGTTCATTTTTAGACTTTGATTTGGTTTTCAGTTTAGGTGGAGGACTTAATTCATCATCATCTTTTTGTAAAATCTCTGGTTTTGGTGGAAGAGCTGTCAAAGTTGGGTCTTCTTCAAGGAAAATATCATCAATATCTTGTTTTTTAGGTTTTTCAGGAACCTTAGTAAATTGCGCTTCAGATAAGTCATCTAAATTATTTTTTTGAGATGATTCGGAAGCAAGAATTGTATCTGAATCATTTAATTCAAAGATTTCATCATCAGAACCTATAGTTTTTTCTACTAGTTTATCAATTGTAGATTTAACAGTATTAATCTGATTTTGAAATATTTTTAGTAATTCTATCAATTCACTTTTTTTTGAAATTTTCATTGAAAAATCAATATCTATTGATCTTTTCTCTGTTGGAACTTGAGAAATTGAACTATCTTGTGCTTCTGTTGGTTCCTGTGAAATTGCAGAAGGTTGAGGAATAGGAGCAGGTACCTCCTTATTTACCCTTAATTCCATCCTAAAATCAGAAATGAGCCATTTAAAGATATTTGATGCAAATTGGGGATTATCATTACATTGGAAACCACCTCCAACTTTATCTCTAAATATTTCATAGCTTCCAATACAGCATACTCTTCCATTTTCTTGTTCTGAAACACAGACAAGAGGACAGGAAAAAGGTTCAGACGTTTCATTTGAATCTGCAATTGAAAATGCCCCACTCCCAATCACTGATAGAGAAGATCCTGATCTATAGCATATTGTACCAATATCAGCTGTTATTGGATGAGGTATGTTAAAAGCTGAAACTAAAGGAATATTTTCAACCCCTAAGTTAATTCTCTCATCTAAAACTTGATCATTTTCAAAAGCAATCCCAAATTGTTCTGAAATTTCAGATAAATTGCTTCCACGGCCCCTATCACCACCTGCGTGAGATAATAATAGTAATCCTCCTCCTGAATTTTTAACCCAATTGACAATAGCATTAATTTCAAAAGAAGAAATTCTAGCAAAATCAGGACATACAAAGACAAGTATATCATAAGGCATTAAAGATTCTTCTGTAATTGGTACTTCTAAATAATTATAACATATATAATCATTTGAATTTAAATAATCTCTGAGGTCAGTGAGATTTTCATCAATTCTCCCCCTTGGTTTGTGAGAAACATCAAAAGCAATATGATATGGCATAGTTAATCATTAAAAGTGTATTATATTAATTTTAAGTTATTCAATTTCTTGTAGTTATTATGTAGTATTTTAATATTTCTATAATTAATATTTAACTATAATATATAGAAGTTATAACCCAGTTTTATCAAGTTTTAAGAATTATCTTTATAAAAATAATCTAATAAACACTTTTATCTCCAATTATTAAATTATCCTTACTGATATTCTCAACATGTACATTACTTCCAATAATCGAATTTTTCGATATTAAATTAGTTAAGTGAACACTTTCCTCAATAACACAATTTTCTAAAATGCAGTTCTCAACGAATGAGTTATCACCTATGGAAATATATGGTCCGATTACAGAATTAATTATTTTTGTATTTTTACCGATATGGATAGGATTTTTTAAAAAAGATCGTTCAATAGTAATGTTTAGGCTCTGCTCTTCAACTCTTATGGAGTTTTGTTCTAATAGATATCTATTTCCTCTTAATAGTTCAGAGGGACGCCCAAAATCTAAAATCCCTTGCTTTAATTCCACAGCGGCTATTTTATATCCTTGATCCACCAAATCTTGTAAACTTTCGGTCATATAAACTTCTTTTGAATCTTCAGTCCTTTGATCTAAATATTTTTTGATATTTTTGAATAGTGCACAAGTTGCGCTATTAGAAAAGGCGTATGGTCCTGCAATAACTAGATCAGACACAAAATCTTTTGGTTTTTCAATTAATTGTTTTATTAAATTATTTTCATCGATATCTACTACACCATAAGAACTTGCGTCTTCTTTAGGTACTTTCATAACTGTTATTATTCCATCCACATCAGATTCCCAGTATTTATATAGTAAATATGAAAACTCATCAATTGGAATCATGTCGCTTAAGAAAATAAGAGATCCTTCTCTTTTATCTTCCTCTATATTTTTTGATTTTGATTCTGGGAATCTTGAATGTGCTAAATAGACGGCTTCTCCTAGACCCCAGTAGTAAGGATTACCTTCTTTATATCCTCTTGGGATTTGTTCAATAAAAGTTAGTTTAAATTTATCGCTATAATAGTCTTTTATATAGTCAATTATTTGTTGCTTCT
This sequence comes from Promethearchaeota archaeon, assembly GCA_016839635.1. The sequence goes on from JAEOTV010000038.1 coordinate 4,141, forward strand.
TATAACCTACAATTAGAATTAATTCAGTATCAGAATCAAATGTATTACTGAATTTAAAAAGAATATGATCTAGAACCGTCTTTCCAGCTACTTTCAAGAATGCTTTTGGCTTACTTAAAGTAAAAGGTCTTAGTCTTGACCCGATTCCAGCAATAGGCCCAATAATTTTCATTTTATGTAATGATTGATTATTTTAATAGAATTTAGATTTATCTGAATCGAATATTCTTTGTAAATATCCAAACAACAGATCTAAACCTTTCTCTTCCTTACTTGAGCAAGGTATTAATTCTGAGGTTGACCCTAATTGAATGAATACATCTGAAATTAACATCGATAATTCTCTAATTAAACCCTTCTCTCGTTCGTTTGTGGAGTCCTCTAGAGCTTGAAAATCTTGGCTCCAATTAACGATCATCTCTATTTGATCCTCATCTAATAAATCAACTTTAGAGAGTACATTCACCTGGGAAATATTTTGAAAACGAAATTGAACAGAAGCTGCGAGTAATAATGTAGAAATAAAGCCATTTGGTCTGAGTACAAAATTTGAATCAAAAAGAAAGGTAACTGCTCTTTGAATAGACCCAAATCCCAAAGTACTAGCTATTAATGGGCCCGTTTCTCTAAAAGCAAATAGTTCTAATTGTCCTGCCGTATCAACAAATATCCAATCAGGATTATATTCATCAATTTCATCTTTCAAGTCATCAAGATAATTCACCATTAAATCAGAGGCTAAAATAATTGCACCATTTGGTCCTAAACCATATTGTTCCATAACCTCCCCTAGTACAATATAATCTCTTATATCAATATCGGGTTGGTAAGGCATTACTCTTACACCTGGATCTAAATTTAATGTTATAGCAGAGATTTCTGGATCTCTATTCGCTACATAATCCCTGATGTCTCCAGTAAGAGTGCTTTTTCCACTTCCAGCAGTACCAATAAAATAATTCAATAAAATTTCAATTAACCTCGATTTAATTATGATTTTGATATTTGATTATTGTTTATAGTAAATGATTTCTCATAAAATAAAGGGTTTTTTCTCGAATAGATTTGATAATAAATATAATTTTTGTGATTAAATAAAATTTTATGAATTATTCTGGTAGTTTCAAATCTTCTAAATGAATTTCTTTATCTTCAAGTTTTTTAAGTCTTTTAATTTGGTTTTGTATAGCTTCCTCTTCTTTTTTCTTCAAATTTTCTTCATCGACTCTCATAGCATTTAATTCTTCTTCAGATAATGGTTTAAGTATTTCTTTAATATTGAACTCAGAATTGATTTCTATGTTTTGTTTAAAGATTGATTTCATTTCTCTGATTACCATTAATTTACTAGAAGACATTTGCCCTTGAATCAAAGCTGGTTTTGTTGGAATCCGAATTCTCTCAATTGCAGGTTCAGATCCACTTCTATTTGGAATCGAGGGAATATATTGAATATTAGGAGGTGCTGAATTCTTGAATGAAAATGACAAATTCTCTAAAGCTTGCTCTATTCTCTTTAAAGTCTTATTACCTTCACAAATTAATGATGCTAGAGAATCCTCTTCCGAAGTTTTTTCTATTTTGCTCTTTTGATAAAGTATAGTCCTTTTTTCCTGATTCTCATGAATAGTTGTTTTTATTTCTTGGAAAATTTTCTCCTGGGTGATTTTACCTTTAATTTTTCTTTTTGATTGCAAATCCTCAAATTTGAAACCATCATAACAATCCTCATTAACCCATATATCAGAGATTTTAAAACTTTCTTCAAACCTATATTGATATTTTTGACCAGAATTCAGAAATATCGATAGCCTTAGAATATTAATTTGCAGCCCATCTGTATTGATTAACTCATCAAGTTCAATTGAAAATGATAAAGCATCAGAGGAGTGATATAATCTTTTAATAGCAATTAGATATGGCGGTTGACTATGGTGTACTTTATGTTTTGAAATTTCAAATTGCATTGTTAATCGCTTAATTTTTTCTGGAAGAAATAAGAGTTGTTCTTCTTCATCTTTCTTGAATTCCAAAAACAATTTATGATGATCGTCCCATAAAACTTGGAACAATTCCATTTTGATTTTAAACCCTTAAGTGTGTGATTTTTAGATACAATTCGAAATGTCATCAAATTAAATTCAATCATTCATTTAAAATATGGCGAGTTAATTAATTTAATGATTTACTTCACCTAACCGACAAAAAAAAAGATGTAAAGTTATAATAATAACTATTCGGACTCTTTTAATTTTGACAAATAATATATAGGCTTTTTTAATTTCCTTTCAAAATATTCTATCTCCTCTCTTGA
>JAEOTV010000085.1 GCA_016839635.1 Promethearchaeota archaeon
AATTCCATTCTTGTACCCTTTTGTAAATTTATAAGATATGATTAATTCAATGAATTTCTCATGCATTTAATAATTTAAATATTTGCGTAATAAAATTTATTATTTATCTTTTAATTTCTCGATTTTTAATTTATCTGGAAATAGAAAATTCCAAATCTCAAATGTTTTTTTTAATAAAATCTTAAAATATATGTAAATCTAAATTATATCTTTAATTCAAAAAAAACTTCGAAAACTCAATTTTTAAATTTATTAACACTATTTTATTATAAAACAAAGTCATGATTAAATATATTATATAGGTGATCAAGATCGCTTCATATGCGTTAATGTTCGATGCTCGTCCAGGCGGGGAACTTGTTCCAATTAAATGGAGTAAAGACAGTTTTATGCCAGAAACTTCGATAATAGTTTTAGACGAGGGTAGTGAAAATGTATATCTATGGCATGGTGTTAAACAAGGATTAGTAGCTCGGAGAACTGCTCTTAGACAAGCAGAATCACTTAAAGGGCACGGTTATACTGTAGGTAAAAGCATAATTGGGAGGGATATAAAAAGTATTAAAGAAATTGATGCAAGAAAGGTGGGAAAAGTTCCAGAAGATACGCAAATGAATGAAGAACTTCAAGATATATTAAATAGAAAATTTACTGAATTAGATAACTATATTGTTACTTTTGAAGCTGGAGCAATTAAGCCTGTTGTTGTTAGAAAGCCAGAACCAAAAGTAGAAGCAAAAACAACACCCACTCCTTCGGTATCAAGACCAGTTAAAACAGAAGCAACACCTGCGATTTCAAAACCTGTTACGCCTGTAAAAAAAATGGATGCTGGTTCTGAATATGATGTAGCTGAACCAATGCCTTCAATCAAAACAGAGTCAACACCAGCACCAGCAATAAATGTTTCAACTGCTAGTTTAATAACCGATGCAAAAGTAGCATTTGTTTTTTCAGCAATTTTAGATCATTATGTTGATGTTTGGATTTCCAAGAAACCAGACGGAAGCTTTGCAGTTGAACAAATGGATGGTCCTATTGCGCAGTTCTCTATTAAAGAAGGGAACAAATTAAATTTTACTACCAATAGTTTTTCTGGGGTTGACCCAAAGATAAAAACAGCAATCCAAAAGAAGTTCATTCAACTAAGTAAATTAATATAATTTTTTTATTCTTTTCTTTTTTTATTATATTAAGATTTTAATAGAGTCATTTATCTTAATTTCAAAAATATTATTTTGATGTATTATGAGATTCAAAAATTTAGCACTTTTATTTTCAGAATTAGAGAGTACAACAAAAAGGCTTGAAATGATTGATATTTTATCAAAATTTTTTATAGAGATAAAAGAAAGTAAAGATTTTGAAGATTTAGATATAATTATTTATCTTTTACAAGGCCAATTAGCCCCAAACATCAAACAATTCCCCAAAATGGGAATTGCTGAAAAAACGATAATCGAAGCTCTGTCTATACACACTGGAGTCGATATTAAAAGAATAAAGGAAGTTTTAGTAAAAAAGGGGGACATTGGAGCTGCTGCTGAATTAATTTTATTAAAAAAAAAGAAACAAAAATCGTTGTTTGATTATAATGAAAATAATGAAAGTTTAGGAACTTCCTTAGAAATTTCTGAATTATACTCTGAATTAAAAAAAATTGCATTATCTGAAGGCGCTGGTTCTCACGATACTAAGCTTGGAATATTAAGAGGATTAATTAGAAAAAGCTCTCCACTAGAAACTAAATATTTGCTTCGAATCATTACCTCCACATTGAGAGTAGGGGTTCAATCACCGACTATAATAGAAGGATTAGCTCTCGCTTTCACTGGTTTAAAAGAAAATAAAGATTTTATTGAAAGAGCATATACACTTTATCCAGATCTCGGTGAAATAGCAAAAATATTAGCAGAAAAAGATTTAGAAGAAGTAAAAAAGATAGATATTGATTATGGAACACCTATTCTCAGTATGCTTGCTTCACGAGAAGTTTATACAGAATTCATTAGTAGATTGGGTTCTCCTTTTGTTGCCGAGTACAAATTAGATGGAGAAAGACTTCAAATTCACAAAACTGGTAATGATGTAATCCTCTTTTCAAGACGTTTGTTGGATATCTCAGATCAATATCCTGATGTTTGCCAAGTAATTAGAGAAAATATCCGAACCGATAATGTCATATTCGAAGGTGAGGTTGTAGCAATGGATGCAGTTTACGAGAAAATGCTTCCTTTTCAAGTTTTGAGCCAGAGGAGACGAAAATATGATATCGAAGACATTGCAAAGGAAGTACCAGTTTGTTTGTTTGTATTTGATCTTTTAAAATTTGGGAATGAATCATATGTTAATAAGATTCTTCCAGAACGAAGGAAGAGACTTGAAATGATTGTTGAAGAGAGAGACGAATTAAGGTTGGTGAAATCTGTATCAATCAATTCCATAGAGGAATTACTTGAATTCTTTAATAAAGCTAGAAAAGAAGGAACAGAAGGAATAATGGCAAAATCGATAAAGGATGATTCATTTTATCAAGCCGGAAATCGTGGTTATAATTGGCTTAAATTAAAAAGTCTGGAAGGCGGAAAACTAAAAGATACTATTGATGTTGTAATAGTTGGTGCTTTTTATGGAAAAGGTCGAAG
>JAEOTV010000277.1 GCA_016839635.1 Promethearchaeota archaeon
AATATAAGTTTAGGTAATAAAGCAGATTTAGGGGCTGTAGATTTCATAAAATATCTTGCTAATGATGAAAAGACAAAAGTTATCCTATGCTATTTAGAAAGTATAAAGGATGGCGACAGATTCCTTGAGATTTTACCAAAAGCAACAAGAAAAAAACCAGTTATAATATTAAAATCAGGAGTAAGTGAAGCTGGTGCAAGAGCCGCCTCAAGTCACACTGGAGCTTTAGCAGGAGCTGATATCGCTTATGACTTAGCTTTTGAGAAATGTGGAGTAATCAGGGCAAAAACGATTGAAGATTTATTCGATTATGGTGAAGCTTTTCTATATCAACCAATTCCTAAAAAAAATTCTTTCGCTATTATTACGAATGCAGGGGGTCCAGGAATTATAGCCACAGACGCTTTTGAGCGTGAAGAATTGAAATTTTCAAGTTTTTCAGAACCAATTCTTCATTCTTTAAGAGAAAATCTACCATTGGAAGCAGCAATCTTTAATCCTATTGATATTGTAGGAGATGCAACCCCAACTAGATATGAATTTACAATTAAAACTGTCTTTGGTATAAATTCTGGTCAAAATCTTGGTGATATAACAACAGAAGGAGCTTTAATAATTTTGACTCCTCAAGCTCAAACTAAACCTACAGAGGTTGCAAAACTGATTTATAATCTATCATCAAAATATTTAGAAACTAAACCGATTTTATGCTCTTTCATTGGAGGAAAAAATATTTTAGAAGGCAGAGAATATTTAAAGCAAAATCATATTCCATGTTATGATTTTCCAGACAGAGCAGCTCATTCATTAAAAACCTTAATAAAGCGCAATAACTATTTAATAAGTACTCCATTAAATGAATTAGACATTCCTTCTTTTAAGGTAAATAAAAAAAGAGTAAAAGAAATCTTTTCTAATGTTAGAAAAGATAGCAGGATAGTATTGCTAAGCTATGAAACAAGTGAAGTTTTTGATTGCTATGGTATTTTATCTCCAAAATCACGTTTAGCCCAAACTCCTAAACAAGCCATGGAACTACAATCTGAAATTGGTAAATCTGTTATGAAAATAGTTAGCCCTAATATTATACATAAGACTGATGTTGGAGGCATTTTATTAAATATTGAAACAGAGCAAGATGCTTTTGAAGCATACATACAAATTGTCAATAATGCGAAAAAATTTGGTCCTCAAAATGCTAAGATATATGGTGTAGAAGTGCAACAAATGATAGATTTTAAATCTGAAGCAAAAGTAAATGAAATAATAATAGGGATGTCGAGAGATCCTCAATTTGGTCCATTAATAATGTTCGGAACGGGAGGGATTTATGCTAATTTTATCAAAGATGTTGCATTCGCTTTATCCTATAAATTCACAAGTGAAAATGCTAAGAAATTAATAAATAGTACAAATTTGAGCAGTCTTCTTGAAGGCGTGAGAGGTGAAGCTCGATCTGATATTGCTGCTATAACAGATGTCTTATTAAGGCTTTCACAGTTAGTTAATGATTTTCCTGACATTGTAGAGTTAGACATAAATCCCCTTTTAGCATTTATAAAAGGATATAGTGCTGTAGATATTAAAATTACTATTAAAAAAGAATAAAAAGGAGTGAGAAAAATGGTAAAAGTACTTTATTTAAGTTCATTGGAAGAGAGTGTCGGAAAAAGCTTTCTCTCAATAGGTTTTATTCAAAAGTTTAAAAAAGAAGGGAAAAAATTTGCTTATTTTAAACCCATAGGAATTCCTAAAAGTGCATTTACAAATAAAGCAGATCCGGATGTTGGTTTTATATTAAACACAGTTTATCAAACCGATCAGCCTTATGATTTTGTTTCACCTGTATCAATTCCAGATGCGTATTATATTGATTTAATTGATTCTACTAGAAAAGAAGAATCCTTACAAAAGATTAAAAATGCTTATGAGAAAATTTCTAAAGATATGGATTTTATAATTATTGAAGGAAATCCCAGTATTAGAAAATTCATCAGGATTGGATTAGATGATGTTACTATAGCCCAAATGCTTGGAATTAATGAATTAATATATGTATGCAAAAAATCATCTGATCGAGTAATAGATAACTTATTCTTTACAAGGAAGTATTTTGAAGATCGAAACGTTAACATTAAAGGAATAATTTTCAATAAAATTGATTTTGAGTATATCGCACGAATTAGAGAACTCTCTGAAAACCATATAGCAAGATATAATATTCCAGTTTTAGGAATAATAGAAAAAAGTGTGGAATTATTCTCACCTCGAGTAAATGAAATAAAAGAACAAATTGGTGGAGAGTTAATAAATGAACAAGCCTCATCTGGATTAGATAATCTAGTTGAGACTTTTCTCATAGGAGCTATGAATGCGCAAGCTGCTTTAAAATACTTACGACAAGTTAAAAGAGCTGCGTTTATTACAGGTGGAGATAGAACCGATATGGCAATGGCCGCTTTAGATCAAGATGTTTCTACACTTATTTTAACAGGGTTCATTCAACCTGATATGAGTGTCATTACCTTAGCAAATAAAAAAGGGATACCGATAATATTGAGTCCTTCCGATACATATACTACCATGAGAAATTTAGAACGGTTGAAACCAGGCATTCAAGAAGATGAAATGGAAAAAGTTCTGGAACTTATTGAAAAGGAAATTGATTGGGATCTGATATTGTAATTCTAATGTACTTTTATCTTATTTTTTTAAGAGTATTAATTTAGCTTTATACTTAATTTAAAACAAAAATAAAAAAAAAGAAATTTTGAAATTACAAAATAATCAAATTAGGAATTATGGAAATAAAGCGCTTAAAAATGCTAAGAAGCCGAGTAGTACTAAAATCGGCCAGATAAACCATATAATTAAAGTGATAATTCCAAGTATTAATCCTGCAATTCCTAACCCCTTTGAATCATCTTTAGCAATTCCAATTCCGCCAAAAACTATTGCGAGAATTGCAATTAATAATGGCCCGAAATAAAAGAAAAATGTTATAAACCAAATACCTGCTATGCCAATGATGCCAAAAATCAATCCAATTAAACCAAATATTTTTCCCATTTTCACACCGTTTATTTATTTTTAGAGATCTAACAATTTAAAAATATATAATATTAATGGGAAGATCACATATTTAAGTCTATTTTTTTTTCAATTAACTTATATCGTTTACCGAAATATTTATTCCGATGAAATCATTTAAGTTAATACAGAATAAAATAATTTTAAATCTATTTTAATTTTATAGAGTAATTAAAATCATAAAATTATTTATGATTAAAACATGATTTTTAGTATATACATAATTCAGTTAATATCAATTAAATTTAGAAAGAAAGATTATGCTTACTCAAAGAATAAAGGAAATTTCTTATGCAATCCGTGAAATAGCAGCAGTTGCTAATCAAGTTGCCAAAAGTGGAAAGAAAATATATCATTTAAATATTGGAGACCCTGTTATTTATGATTTCAAGACTCCCGAATATATTTCAAAGGCTTTGGCAGATGCCTCGTTTCGAGGTAAAAACTTTTATGTAGATTCAATGGGTGCTCCAGAGTTAAGGGAAGAAATAAGAAGAACATTGTTAGAAACCTATAATATTAAAACTACTACTGATGATATTCTTGTTACTTCAGGAGTTACAGAGGCTATTTTTTTCCTCATTGCAGCACTTATTGAAAACAAAAATGAATTATTAATTCCTGGTCCTAGTTATCCACTTTACATTAATTACACAAAATTTTTTGACGGTGTCCCTATCGAATATGAGTTAGAAGAGGAAAATGATTGGGAACCTAATATTGAAGATTTAAGAAAAAAAATTAATAAAAGAACGAAAGCAATTTTAATCTGTTCTCCAAATAATCCCACGGGAGTTATGTACAGTGAAAAAAAGATTAAGGAAATTATTGATCTAGCTGGAGAGTATAATTTACCTATTTTTTCAGATGAAATTTATGATCAAATAGTATATGATAAGCCTTTTAACTCTCCAGCAAAACTTTCAAAAGATGTTCCTATAATTGGATTAAACGGTTTTTCTAAATCACATCTGGCTACTGGATGGCGTTTAGGATATTTATATTATCACGATCCTGAAAATAAATTGGATGAATTAAAGAACGGTATTGCGAAATTAGCTAGAGCTAGGCTTTCTGCAAGTTCAGTAGCTCAATATGCTGCTGTAGAAATATTAAAAAATCCTGGAACGCATACTAGAGAAATGGTCCAAAAATTGAAAGAACGCAGAGATTATGCCTACACTAGGTTAAAAAAAATTGAAGGTATTACTTGTGTTAAACCTAATGGAGCATTTTATTTGTTTCCTCGGTTAGATTTAAAAGAGTTTAAACAGTGGAAAGATGACAAAGAATTTACCATCGATCTTCTTAAAACTACTGGAATATGTGGTGTCTATGGTTCTGGATTTGGAAATTATGGGGATGGACATATTAGGCTTACCTTTTTACCTAATAAAGAAATTTTAGAAACAGTTTTCAATGAACTGCAAAAATTTTTAACTAAGAATTAGTATATTTTTTATATAATTAGGATATTTTTAAGGAGATTTATTTATGTCAAGCTCAAAACAACTTAAAAGTGAAAGAAAAGGAATTTATTTTGATATCATATGTGGCATCACATCATCAGTTATAGCTTTAACCGGTATTGCATGTGCTGTTATTTTTAACCGAGTCGCGAGTATAGGTTGGTTTACCATTAGTGTAACTTTTTGGGGGGGGTATTTAGCGTTTTCCTTTTTTCTAATAGGTTTAGGGATTTATTCTTGGTATAAAGAGAAAAATCTAGATAAATATCAACCAAAAAATGGTTTAAGGGCACCTGTTGTCTAGATCTTTTATTTATCTGGTGCTTTTTTTCCTAACCATTTTTCATATAAAGCATCAATGTTAGGTAGGAAGTTAAAAATTGTGGGGTAACCAGGAGGTACTGCCTCAACGTCTAATAGGGTAAAACATCCCGGACAGAAGAATTCTCTAATTTCTTGCCATGTAGGATCACACCCCATATCTTTAAGGTAGAGTTCTTCTATTGATTCAAATGTATCTCTCACTCTGACTCTAGATTTTTTTTTCCAATTTTCTTTGTAATCTCCAAATTCATAGCCGCAATCACATTTAACAATTCTTTGATTTTCCTTTAACACAATATATAAATGCTTCAAGAGAGTGACCAGATACCTCAATCGATGTGTTCCACTGTTCTAATGCATCACTTATTGAGTTTAAAATTCCTTCAGATTCATTATTTGGAGTTGTTTGAGCTTTTCCTACAATAAAAACTCCTTGTTCATCGATTATGAAAGTATCTGACATTGTACCACCAGTATCAAATGCCATAGCTACTAAATTTTTTGTTTTCGACAATAAATTTCACCTAATTTTTTCTCATAAAATTATTTATGATAATTTTAATTCTCTTTATGATTATATAAGTCTTAATTTCATAAAAATAAAAAAAACATGGATAATTAATTGAACTATGATAAATACTTTTTATGAAAAACTGGCAAAATTGGCAGTAAATTATGCTGTTAACGTAAAGAAGGGATATCGAGTCTATATTACAGGTCCCGCATTTGCAAAAGAGCTTTTTCAAGCTATGTATGTTGAAACAATTAAAGCTGGGGGTCACCCACTTCTTAATCCGCAAATTGAAGGAACACAAGAATTAAGATTAAAATACTCCTCCGAAGAACAATTAGAATATATAGATCCTATTCAAAAAACAATTCTTAGTGAATTTGATTCCTATATTATAATATCAGGTGATTATAACACTCGTAAAATGAGTTTAGTAGACCCAAAATTACTAACAAAAGTTCAAGCATCAGCAGCTAATAGGGAGATTTGGGAAATTCTAATGAAGCGAATAGGTAATAAAGAATTAAAGTATCTGATAATCCCCTTTCCATGTAACGCATTTGCTCAAGAAGCAAATATGGATCTTTTCTCTTATTTTGAATTTATCCAGAAAGCCTTGTTCTTAGATAAAGAAGATCCTGTTAAAGAATGGTTAGAGATGGAGAAAAGACAAGATAAGATTTGTGATCAATTAAAAAATACTGAAAAAATTCAAATTATTGGTGAGGATACTGATTTAACAATGTCAGTTAAGGGTAGACTATGGATAAATGATTGTGGTCATCTTAATCTACCCGATGGAGAAGTTATGAGTGCTCCAGTAGAAGATTCTGTAAACGGTCATATTCGATTTACATATCCGGGGATATATCAAGGAAAAGAGATACAAAATATAAACTTAGAATTTAAAAATGGAAAAGTAATAAAAGCATCTGCAGAAAAAGGTGAAGAATTCTTAAAAGAAATATTAAAACTTGAAAATGCCGATATTTTGGGAGAATTCGCAGTTGGAACTAATTATGGAGTCACACAATTCACAAAAAATATTCTTTTCGATGAAAAAATAGGGGGTACAATCCATTGCGCTCTTGGTTCTGGAATTGAAGAAGCTGGCTCAAAAAATAAATGTGGGATACATTGGGATATAATAAAGGATATGACACTCCCAGGTTCTAAAATTTTAGCCGATGAAAAGGTTATCTATGAAGAAGGTAAATGGAAAATCTAATATTATATCTATTTTATTTTTTTTGAATATTTCTCTTGATCTAGAAGTTCTCTACTATATTTATATTACGAGAAAAGATTTATATACAGATTTGTCTTAATATTAAATTGGAGATCTAAAATCACTCTTGTTAAAAATGGGGTGATATATAGACCAATACGTATATTCAATGTACCGAAACAGCTAATGCATCCATTAGGCTAATAAGTAAGTACAAAAAATACTAAATCAGGAACTTCAAAGATTCCTTTAAAAAAAATTCTATATACACCCCTCCTTTTAGAATCTCTAACACTGAAGTTTCATCTAATTTCTTTTCTAAACATAAGAAATCTATAAAAGGATTGAATTACAGTAGATAAAAATTATATTTAAAATTTTTCCCTAGATAATATACTTAAAATTAATTATGTCGATTAATTCCAGTAGCTCATTACGGTACTACAGTAAAATAATACCTATATATTATATTGGAAAATAAAATAGTGGGAAGATTTAATATTAGGATATCACAGTTTTTTTACACACAAAATATTTACATTAAAAGGTTAAGTTTTTATTCGTATCTGGCGGAATAAATATAATATATAATGAAGTTGTGCGGAATATAGTCACACAAAATTAATAAAATAAGCGTACTTAAAAATAAGTTTTAAGTTTAAATAATTAGAAAGGAAGAACAAGCTAACCAAAGATGAAAATTAATACCCATAGCGATGAATTTGAATTAGATTTATACTTGAAAATTATAGATTATTCTCAAAAAGAAAAAATAACTAGAGAAGAAAGTGAAATTTGGAAAAATCAATCTATAATAGAGCTCATGAAATATCTTAAGCGAACACAAAACCGTACTTTTGTTACAAATGCTTTAATTTTAATTTTATCTTTATTTGAGGATATTCCCCCTGATATTTATAATAATCGTGGTGTTAACTTCAACCGAATTGCTGAAAAAGATAAAGAATTCTTAATTGAAGGCCTAAAAGAGGAATTCTTACCTAATTAAATAAAAAATATTCTGGATCAATAGAGATTTGAGCATAGATTAATAGTTACAATCATTTAAATTTATGAAACTTTATTTTTATTACATAGAATTTATACTAATTCTCTGATTTAGGGGATATTTTTGAAAAATATTAGTAGAAAAAAAATAATTAAATCGAAGAAACATAAAAATTTACTTATCTCCCTCTTTTTCTTCTTAATAGTCTTGGTTAACGTTGAGTTCTTATGTTGTCCCACCCAAATCATGCAAAACAGAGACAATGAATTTAATGACACCCCCCAATTTGATTTAGACGCAAAAGTATCTAATGGGGAAGATTCCTTATTTCAAGGAGTTGAAGATTCCATAATTATTAATGACACAGGAAATCTTTATGATTTTAATCAAGAAGTCTTAGTTACTAATCAGGCAGAAATGAATTTAACCTATTATTTGGATGATGTTCATGATTGGAAAGCCTCAAAAATCGAAACAAATATAAGAAATATACAAGATACTAGAGAATGGGTCCAAAATAATGATTATTATGAATTGGATATACCATTCAGACACAATAAATCATTCTCAAATTTTGATCCTCCTGGTTTTCCGACCCATAATTATAGTGCTGATTTAGATAATGATCCAACTAATCCTTCAAATATTCATAGCACAATAAGTAATTCTAGTGCTAGCGCGATAAGATTACACTTTTCAAGAATAGAAATTGAAACCAGCTGGGATTTACTTTGTATCTATGACAAAAATAATCGCCTTCAATATACATTTACAGGAATGGCTACAGATCTTTATACTCCTTGGATGAAGGGTAATACTTTCAAAATTACAATGAATTCAGATGGTTCTATACAATGGTACGGATATGATATTGATTTTTATGAGTATTATAATTCCAGCACTAATTATTTTGACTATGAAGCTTCTTGGGGATATAATAATAGATCCATTGCTGGGAATTTTGGAGGAAACTTTGGGGTAGGAGAAATTGGCAATAATACGGCGATTTATACCGCTTTATTATGTAATCCTTATAGAGATTTTGAATATACATTTCCTCCGATGAATGCAATCTATTATGAAGATGATTTCTCAGAGATCTATCAAAACATTACAATTCCAAGAGGTTCTGTTATTGATGCTTATATAAACTTTGATTATTATGCGGAATTTGCTATGGATTCAAATGAAAATTATATTTATTGCGAAATAAATAATGAAAAAATATATTCAAAAGGTCTAGGTGATATTGTAGACGCTGGTAAGAACGTTTGGCATACTACAGGCAAGATATATCTTGATTTATGGTCAAATACTTCCGGAATCTTTAATGATATTAATAGTAATAATGAGTTTAATATTTCAGTAGGCATCAAAAGTGGAGCATCAGTAACTTATTCTGGTTTTGATGACAGGTTTCAGCAAATTTGTTGGTTTGATAATATTTCATTAGTTTTAACCACACTATCTAATTCAACTCAAACTGATATCAACCTAGAAATAAATGGAGAAAGTCTTATTGATAGTAATTTTTGGGGAATATCACACAAAAATTTTATAGGAGCTTGGGAAAAGAACCCAATAACTTTAAGTATACAAACTGCATCTCCTTCGCTTGAATTCGAATTAGACACAATTATTTATGGATACCATGAGACCACTTCAAAAGTTGGACAAACAACACAGGAGGGTATATCTTATCAAATTTTAAAAAATGGTTCAGTTTACTGGGAATTTACTCATAACTTCTTCATGCCATCCCAATATTCTAACTTTGAATTTGAAATAAGTAAACCTATCAATTGGAAGATCGTCTCCACGCTCGATCCCACGTTTGGAGCTATACCTTTTGAAGGAGGAGATGTGGGTGACTCTTATTTAAAGATCAACAAAACTTATGCAATTTTTCCTGGTTGGTGGACATTTCGAGCTACATCTCCAAATTATATAGAAGATGAGAATACTAAAATGTTTAAAGATGGAGAATGGGTAGATTCTTCATTTAGAACAGGAGATACAACTAGAATAAAAACGCAAATCAATTATTCAAATGAAATTCCTAATAACTTAGATTTAACCAATGCTGATTTAACAGTATATTTTCCTAATGGTACTATATGGTCTCAAGAATCCAAAACACCATTTTCAAATGGGACAGTTTTTTTTTCAGATATGACTTTTACATCAGAAAATTCAGTTGGAGGAATATATAATTATACAATTTTTTGGAGCAATGGAACCGCTATTGGTGGGATAAAATCTAATTTTATAGTAATTCATGATAGTTATTTAACAATTCTAAAGCCAGACGATGCAAAATCGGATAATCAGACAGGAGCTACTGTTGGAGATATAATCCCATTAAGAGTGTATCTAAGAGATGCTGAAACTGGGCAATCAATCCAAGACGCGGTAATCTCATATAACTGGACTGCAGGAACAAATCATTTAACTGATGCCGCTCTAGGAATTTATGAAGGAATTCTCGATACCTCAGATTTAGGAGGTTATGGATTATATAATATTATAATTCAGTCAAGTAAAACTGGCTTTATTAATAGTAATTTAACTCTATTCATAAACTTAGGAGAAAATACAAATTTACAAAGACTACAATCTGATTCAAAAATAGTGATTCATGAAAACAGTACTATACAGTTTTTATATTATTCAGAATTCGATGATGAGGGAATTCCTAATGCTCAAGTGACCGTAAATATTACAAATCCTGAATATTATACAATACAAGATTTAACTGAAGGGATTTATGTTGTTGAATTCAATACGGTATTTTATAACCAAACAGGTGTATATCGATTAGTCTTTGAATTTACAGCAATAGGATACGAACCACAAATACATATTTATCAATTTGAAATTATAGATCCTCCTCCTAATCCAGGAGGACCTAATATAGGGCTATTAATTATTTTATTTACATCTATAGGCGTTGGTGCAATATTTGCAGCTCTAAGTTTAAGATCATACGTACTACTGCCTAGAAGAAGGAAAAAAGAAGCGGAATTGTTAGCAAAAACTCAAAGATTTAAAGACCTTAAAAATATTCAAGCTGTAGTGATAGTCCATAAGTTGAGTGGCATTCCTATCTATTCAAAGAGTTATTCAATTCTGGAAAAGCATAAAAAAGAACTTTTTTCAGGTTTTATTCAAGCTATTACAATGATTGGTGAAGAATTTGTTGAAAAAGATAAAGTTGAGTCTGAAAAACTTTATGGCGTTGAAAAGATGATTGAACTAGATTTTAAGCAATTCTATTGTTTAATCGCAGATGTCGAAGAGATTCGCACTGTTTTTATACTTAAATCAAAATCATCTGAAAGATTGAGAAGCCAAATATCCAATTTAGTTTTAGCTCTAAATCTAAAACTATCAAAAGATTTGGAAAATTGGGATGGTGCTCTAGATGATTTTGAAATACAAGTCCCTCAGATAATAAATGAATATTTCGAACTCTATTACAAAGAATCCTTTAAACTATCGGGTGATATCAACCTTATCTCAATGAAAAAGGAAAAGAAATTATCAAAGATGGAAATGCGAGTAGTTAATGTTCTCCAATCAATGTCGAAGGATAATTTGATTGCTGATATAAATAATATTGTAGAATTAATCCACGAACAAAATAAAGATTTAGTTATCGAAGCAATAGAGAAATTAATCAAACAAAAAATAATTATACCCTTCGGTAATTAATTTTCTTAAAAAATATCCTTTTTTTTTTCTATTTTTTTCCAATGAATGATTTGAAGAATTTAAGATTTGAGTGTACTCGGTGTGGGAATTGCTGTACTGATAAAGATACATTAGTAAATCTAACATATTTAGATATAATAAGAATAAAGAAAGGGTTGAAACTAGAACTTAAAGAAATTCTTAATCTAATTGGATTTTATATTTATGAAAATAAAATTACTAACGATGATAAAGAGAAGATGGTCATTGAACCAATAGAGACAGAAAAAGGTTTAGCATTTATAGCTCTTCGTAAAAGTAGTTTAGGAGGTTGTTATTTTTACAATTCAACACAGAAAAAGTGTTTAATTTATAATTTAAGACCAATGCTTTGTCGAACATTCCCATTTACATTTGGAATATTAAACGAGAAATCTAATGAAGATAAGAATAAAATAGATTTATTTTATACTGAAAAGGGAAAGCATTATTGTCCTGGAATTAGTGATGAAGCTCCACTGATAAGTGTTCAAAAGTGGAAAAATCTGGGACAAATAACATTAGAGGAATTAGAAAAGAATTATAAAGTAATAAAAGAGTGGAATGATATGGTCAAAATAGGGAAAATTATGCCCTTAGCCAAGAAATTTCTTCTCACTATTTTCAAATTAGATGATTCTTAATATTTAATTCTATTTACTCCTAGAAGCATATACAGAACTAGCTAATAATGCCCAATACAACATTTGCAATTCTATTTTAAAACCTAATATATCACTACGCCAATTAAATTTTGTACCAAGATTTTCAGTAATAAAGAATCTTGTTTTAGTTAAAATAAAATTGAATAATCTGTTGCAAAACTCTGATTCCATTTCCTTTAAATTAAGTAAATCAAAGATCAATAAAGCTCTTGCTGATTCAGTAATTAAATCATTAATAGACCCATTTGAAGTAATCAATTTCTTTATCTCATGAGTATATGTAATTTTTAAATTATTGATATTATCTTCTTTACCTAATAATTTTAACAAGGATAAATGATTAAAAATATCCATTGTAGGCTTATAATTTACCAAATCTAATACGTTTAAATCAGATATAGATTCGAGATTGAATCTTTTCTCTAATAATTTTTTCTGCATTTTGATTAATAATTTTATACATAATAGAGAAAAGAGATTTAATTCTAATTTTTCAGGAATGAACTTTTCAAAATCTTTTATGATAGAGTTTTCAATTTCTTGAATATCGATAATATCTGTTTTGCTCAGCAAATCCAATTCTCTAAAAATAGCAAGCCCATAAAAATTAGAGATTGAATCTGGAATACTACTCAGTGAAGAACTAAACATCCAACTATTTATAAAATTCTTCAATATTTCTAATATTTCTGAGTGGTTAAATGGGATTTCAAGATTTAGCATTTTAAGAATAGATACATAATAAAATAAACTTTCTAAATCAAAAAAATCATGATTTACTACTTTTGAATTTATAAGACTTAATTTGTCTATATTGAATTTATTAACTATTCCAGGATGTATTGGCATACAGTTTCCAATAGAATCAAGAAATGTGTTAGTATTTAAAACAATATTTGAAATATGTTCCATTCGGGGAACAGATTTATTAACTTCAATTTGAGGATCATTTTCTACCAAATTTACTTCTTGTTTTCTTGTACCAATTGATTGTTTTAAAACTTCTTTCTTCGGAGTTTTAAGTGATTCCATAAAACCCTCTTTTGCGTCCCTTAATTGATCTAAAATATTATCACCTGAGGTCTTACTTGGTTTATTTATTGTTAATTCTGTGAAGTTAATAAGGTTCTTATAATTTTGTTGCTTGAACTGTTCAACTATGTCTTTATTACTAAAATGGCTTCTCTTAAATTCATTTAATTTTGAAAGAAAATAAGGGGGTAATAGATCAAATAAATTAACATTTTCTAGTTTCTTTTCATCAATATTGAGAAGATAATCTATTAATATATCAAATAAAAGAATATTTACATATTTTTGCATATATATCTGAAAATAAGAATTATAATCAGAGATTTTAGTTCCTTCTTCGCTGGAAGTTTCTAAAAAATTTTTTTGATTCTCATTTAACTGTTCTATTGGGATACCAATTGTATTCAAACCAGTTTTAATAGCTCTTAGCATTTGTTCGATTGTAAATTTTACCTGATTTTCATTTTCAGTCTCAACTTTCTTATCCAAATTAATTTTTTTATATACAATTAGATCTTTTAAATAAGCAGAACTCTTCTGATAGTATTCAAGTATATCGTTCCTAAAGATATTAAAAAAAACAGATAGAATATCAGTAATTTCTTTCATGTCTCAATATTCTTATTTCATTCAATAATATATATTGAAAATTATTTATCAAATTTATTATGTTTTTGGATAATTATTTTTTTCCTTGTTGGTAATCTTTATTATCTGAAGGGCATTAATTTCATTAATATGGCTCAAGAAAAATGTAGATTAATCATTAAGGCAGGAAATATTTTTGATTCTGTAAGAGGGTTATTGAAAGAAAATCAAACAATAGTAATTCTTGAAAATAAAATTCTATGGTGCGGGGAAGATGATACTTTTGAGAAAGAAACAAACGATAGAATTATTGATGTTAAAGGACATACAATTATTCCGGGGTTGATTGATTGTCATGTTCATCTTGACAGTACTGCAGAACCAGATTATGAGAGAAAGTATCTTAGGACAACAAATGCAATGTGGCATTACTATGCTTTACAAAATGCTCAAAGGCATTTAATAAATGGCTTTACATGCTTAAGAGACTGTGGGAGTCTTCCTGACTGGGCGCCATCACTACGAAGAATTTTTGATAATGGCGACTTAGCTGGCCCTAGATTGGTTATAGCAAATCTTCCTATTACTCAATGGGGTAATCAAGAAGCTATTGGACCACTTGAGGTAATAGAATACTATGGGAAACTTAGTGAAGTTAAAGCTGGTATAGATGGGATAAAACATGCTGTCCGAGACAGAAAGCGTTCTGGTTCAAATTTTATTAAAACTATTACAACTGGAGGTGTATTACATGGTATGACATCTAAAGTCGATACAAGTCTTTTCTTACACGATGAATTACTAGCAATGACAGATGAAGCTCATAGATTAGGGATGCATGTCGCATGTCACGCTCATGGTAAGGAAGGAATATATAAAGCTGTAGAAGCAAACGTTGATACAATCGAACATGGAACCCTCATTGATGAAGAAACTATTGATTTGATGATAGAAAAGAAAACTTTTTTAATACCAACTCAAACAGCAGGCTTTGGAATAAATAAACCTGAAATTCTGAAAAAATTACCACCTGAAGTAAAAACCAAAATTGAGCAAATTTTAGATAAAATGAAACTAAATCATAAACTAGCATTTGAAAAAGGTCTACTTCTTGCAATTGGAACTGATGCTGGAACACCAGGTAATCCTCATGGTACAACAAGCTCTGAAATCATTAATATGATGGAAAATGTAGGTATGAGTTCCACTCAAGCTCTTCAGGCAGCAACTATTCAAGCAGCTAAAGCTATTAAGATGGAAAAAGAAATAGGATCTATAGAAGTAGAAAAATTTGCAGATTTAGTAGTTTGTAAAGGAAATCCAATAGAGGAAATATCTATTCTCAAAGATCCTACTAATCTTCTTTATGTTGTTAAAGATGGCAAAATTATGGTTGAAAAGGGTAAAATTACATATTTTAAATAATAAATTGGATATCTTATGGAGAATTCTTCTTTTAACCATATTGCGAAAGATTATCATTCGAAGCGAAAAAATCCATGGCGTCCACTTGAGTTTTTTATAAATTATTTAAAAAATAAAGGATATACCTTTAGAGGAAATTTTTTAGATTTAGGGTGCGCAAATGGTAGAAATTTTAAGATAATGAGTAACCCTCCAAATAAATTAATAGGGATTGATATTTCTTTCAATTTACTTAAAATTGCTAAATCAAATTTGAAAAATATCAATCAATTTTCACCTAATGAATCAAAATTCTTTCAGCTTGTTCATGGAGATATAGTTAATCTTCCTATTAGAGAGAAATCAATAGATTCGATCTTTTCAATTGCTACTATACACCATATTAAGAAAAGATCTGATAGAAAAAATGCTTTAATTCATATGCATGAATCTTTAAGAAAAAAGGGTAAATTAATTCTAACAGTTTGGCGAAAATGGCAAATAAAATTTAGAGATTATTTTATTTGGGAATGGATCAAGAGAAATTTTACTTTTGATTATAAAAATGAACAAAAAAAGAAAGGTTTAGAAGAATTTGGGGATAAATATGTGCCCTGGACACTTTCAAATGAAAATGTAACTTATGATCGATTTTATCATTTTTTTTCTAAAAATGAGCTTAAAAAGCTAGTAAGAATATTTGAGATTAAAGAGTTTAAGATAACGGGTGGACCTACTCAAAAAGATAACTTTTTTGTTTTTGCTCAAAAATCCTAAGATCCATGACAAACTATGGAATTGTAAGATTTCATTATGTATGGTTTAAAATTTTCAAATTTATCCCCGATCATTGATGTATGGATATTAAAGAGTCTCTCACTAACATCACAATAAAAGATACAATGCATTCCTTTTTCATGATAAAGTCTTTTTCTAATCATCTTATTTCGGTGACCAAACCAAAATGTAATTTCATGACTCAATAACCAATCTCTATTTTTTTCTGTGACAACCAGACCAATTGCGTTGTACATATCTATTGAATTCTGAACTTCTTTATAATAAAAAAAATTCATTCTATCTTTTTTTTCCCAATTTATCTCCATTTTAGATTCAGGACCCCAAATCTCATCATATTCGGTTTGAGAATGTAATAAAATGAAACCTTGGTCCGCATCACCCTTGTATTCAATTTCTTGAAACCATTTTGGCATTTTATTTATTATAACTTCGCATTCTGGCTTTTCATATACAAAATAATTATATTCCATATCTTTCCCGTCAAGTGTTCTTTAAATTATAAATTAAAATTACATCTAAAATAAATTTAAAGTATATAAAATTTCTGTAAAAGATGATTGAAATCTCGTTTACTTTATTTTTAGGATTCTAGTCTAATATAAAAAAGTAATAAGTAATAAGCGAGAAATTATTGTATTATCTCCTTTCCTTCTTCAATCCATTTTATAAGTCTTTCTACAGAGACCCCTTTAATTAACGAAGCTAATTCTTCAGGATTTTCTTTAACGATGTCTTGAATTGAATTAACTCCAAGTTCAATAAACTTTTTTGCGGTTGCAGCCCCTAATCCTGATAATTCTGTCAATGGAATACCTGATGGCTTTGGAATTTTTTGTAGTTTTTCTACTTTAGGAGGTTTTATTTTTTCCTTCTTTTTCGGCTTTGGAGCTGTTTTTACAGGAGTAACTTTAGGTTCTACTGGTTTTTTCACTATTTTCTTTTCTGTTTTAAGCTTAAATGTTGTTTTCTTTTTCTCTTTTTTAACAAATGGGTCTCTTTTTTTGCCTTTTTTCTTTGGAATTTCAATTGATTTTAATTTTTCAATGTTTTCTGGATGAGTAGATTTTCTATAATAATCGATATTAATATTTAATTTCTTTAATAAATTAATCGATTTACCAGATTGTTCAATTTCATTTAAAGAAAAACCTGTACCCTCTCTTAGATGAGAATCTTTAGAGGGGCTTTTCACAACAGCAACAATTTTTTGTTTAGTCTCCATGTTTTAATCATCTAAATTTTTAATTGCAATTTTGATAAATCTTTAGAACTTTTATTTTTTTCTGTTTAGGGATATGAATTAATTGTTCTTTATACGATAATCTTCACATTTTTATAATTTCAAGTTGTTCTAGTTTTTGGAGTATTGGAATTATCTCTGATTGTTTTTTATTTAAAGTTCTTGCAATCTTCAGAGGAGAATTATCTCCAGTGCATTGTAAAGCGACTTTTAAATCAAAATTATTAATCATCCCCATAGAAAGAACTTTTTCAAGTACTCCTTTAACAATCAATAATTTCGGAAAAACTTCTGCTATACGTCCTCCAATTGTAAGATTTTCTATGTCGGCAATTAAAGTTTGGAATCGACTTTTATCAGTTGTTGTCCTAAAATTTTTTAAATCAGATTGATGTTTTTTCCAAAATCGATTTGCTATTTTGTGCACCACATCTTCTATTTTTTCATAATCATCATCTGCATCTGAAATTGAACAAAATAAAATTCTTGATAACGGATGATAATAAATAAAAATTATTGAATCCTCGGATTGAAGAGCTCTATCCATTTCATTTACTCTTCTTCCCTTAGTCATAGCTTCTTGAATTACATCAATGGTAATATTAATCGCATTAAAGAACCCCGTTAATATATCATCCTGAACTTTCTTTAGTTCTTTAAAGGTGGATTCAACAAGCGATATGCCATTATCAGCATCAATTAAATATATCTTATAAATCAAAACTCTAAAAAATTAGATTTTTTTTGTTATAATAAAAATATAAAAATTCACTCTTTTATTCTTATTTTACAATTTCTTAATGGTTAAAATTAAAAATAGATAATATTATTTCTAATATAACACATATCTAAGTTCTATGATTTTAAGATGAAACCAAAATTAACCTTCGTGTTTTTGTACTTACTTATTTTTCCTTCAATTGGTACTTTTGGATTATCATTTTTGATAACCTCTAACACATTACACTATTATCCTCAACTTTCTGCTCCGATTAACGGTGTTTCTAATTTTCAGATAGCTCAAAACGTTTCTTATCAAGTGGAAATGAATTATACTTTCACTCACACGGGAGGAGGATCTCAAGATTATTATTTTAAAGTAGCTAGATTAAATGATCGGCAGCCAAATTCAAGCTTAACCCCATACTGTCCTCCCTATCAAGAACTTGAGAGTTTTGAAAGTACTATTACGGGATGGGATGTTATTGAGGAAGGATTTGTGGATAAATTCAACAATACTTATGATTTATTTAATGCGAGTCTAACTACTTCTGATGAAATAACGTTGAATTATAAATATAATATAACTCTTAACGATATCTATTTTAATGCAATCAATGATGGGGATTATGGAACTTATAATCCTGGAGATGAAATACACTCATTATATAATGTGACTGAAACTTTTTATAATTGTAGCAACCCCGCTTTAATATCACTATCAAACAGTATTGTAGGATCTTTAACTAACCCTGTCGATAAAGCAGAGCAGATTTTCAATTGGATTGCTTTGAATGTTGTTTATGAGGAACAGAGCCAGGAGATTGGTGCATATGAAGCATATAATCAATTAAAAGGCGATTGTTCAGATATTTCAGATCTAATGATTACTCTATTAAGAATTCAGAGCATACCAGCAAGAAAAGTAACCGGGTTTGTGATTACTAACATTCCTTCTCACCGTCCAACAGTAGGTAATAAATATTTATTTGACCTGAATTATGTAGGATCGACTCAAACACAATCGTTTACAAACCGAATTTTAGGTCATGCGTGGGTAGAATATTATATTCCTGATATCGGTTGGATTGCTTGTGACCCTACGTGGAAAGAGGGATATTTTAATGGAATAGATTTTCTACGATTTAATTTAAACGTAGGCGCATGGTTTTACTTACCAGGCGCATCACCAGGATATAATCGTATTTCTGAATTCCCTATAGTCCCTTCTCCAGTATGTATTGATCATACTGCCTACGATTTTCAGTACTCAATTGAAGTAAAAGTTTTTGAAACAAACCTTAGACCCCTATCTGATCCGGGAATTTATTTTATAATATTTACAATAGTAGGATTGTGTGCTGTAACTACTCTGATGTTTCTACTACGACGAAGAGGAGGAAAAAAATTAATACCATATTATAATAAATGATCAAAATCTTTTTTTTTTCTATTTGAAATTTATTAATTGAAAGTTGGAAATTATTTATTTTGGTTATTATTTATCCTTTATTGCAATAAAATTCTTAAGAAAACTTTAATTTATAATTAATTGAGTTTCTTTCTGGGGGTGCGATAAAAGGATAATTTGCTTTTACTGTCTTTAACTAAAACAAAATCCAAATTTGTATCTTTGACTAAAAGTAGATCTACTTGGAAGTTCCTTTCGACTGCTGGATTAAATTGCTCTATAGCTCTCTATCTAGAGGATTTATTAATTTTTGACTCTCCGGATTTTTAAAATCTCTCATTCTACATTTTTTATTTAAAAAAGTCCAACGTAAAATGTATAATAATTATGACCAGCGAAATTGATAATCTTTTGGATAATGATCTCTATTCATGCCCTTTTATTCACCTATGCATTCTCCCAAAAAATGAACATTGCCATATCTCACGATATAAAGTCTGTACTGAATATACTCAGAAATGTAAGCGTTTAAAACCAAATCATCTCTACTAAGACTTATTTTTTCTTATTTCATAATTTGGTCGTTGTTTCTGAAATTTAATATAATTTGTGTGTATTTTAATGATAACTTTAAATAATATCCTAACTACATTCATATCACGAATCCAATTTTCACCTTTAAATAGGGTAAAATTGAAGAAATCTAATAAAAATATTGAATGTGAAATTTATGAAGAATAAAAAAATTTATTTATTGATCCTTCCTTCAATTCTACTTATTTCAGTGGTTTCAACCAGTCTGCCTTTATTTGTTGGGACAAATATAAAACTAGACATTAACCCTAAAGTCAGCCCCTCCTATTCTCCAATACACATAAACTCACCTCAGAGTACAACATATACCGGAGCAATGGCAGGTTATTATGCTGCAACACATGGTTTTGAAGATACACAAAATGGCTACGTCCCTCATGATTGGACAGAATATTCACCAGGTGATGCGCGGGTAAAAGTGGAATCATCAGCGGGAGGTCATAATAAAGTTTTAAGACTATATGATCCCTTTCAATGGTGGTATTTCTATCCTTATGCTCAAGCTACTACATCATTTTCAAATCAACCATATGGTAAAATTGAATTTTGGTTCAGAACAACAAGCGTTGCTAGTCCCACTACTATTTATTTAAAGGATGGCAGTTCTAATCGAATTACATTGAGAGTTTATGCAAATAAATGGCAATATTATGATACTTCATGGCATGATATTCAGGGGTTGTTATCAAGCACACAACCTAATCAATGGTATCATATCCAGATTGATTTTGATGCTTCGACAAGTAAATATATGGGGCTAAATCATGATACTTGGCGGATCACAATAAATGATGACACGAGCAAACCGATGAACTTCCGATCTAGTGGGGATTATGTTGACACTTTAATATTTAAAACTGATGGTCCTGCACACTCTTATTCCACATATATAGATGCTGTTGGATATTCATGGGATACTTATTACGATATTCATGACAATAAATACCCTGGTTTATTATTAGAATTTGAACCCGACTCATTAGAATATATGCAATATACATTAGATGGTCAAACTCGAGAAATTGAAGGAGATATCGTTCTTACCATGCCTAAATCAGGTTCTCATGTAATTAGTGTTTATGGTAGGGATCAGTCAGGCTGGGATTATTGGTCTGGAGATCTCTCTTTTTCAGTTAGTTATAGTGAGAAAATTGCCGTGATGTTGTATTCTAGTGATGCTGGTGGGGTTAGTGGAGATCCTTTTAATTCAGAACAGGCTGAATATTATATAAGAGAAGAATATAAGAACATACTAGCGGGTCAAGGTTACAGTAAATTTTATATATTTAGAGATTTAAGCTCACAGACTCTTTTTGATAACCTTATTACAACACTTACAAATAAACGCATCGATGAGCAAGATGAGCTCTTCTTCTATATAAGAACTCATGGAACTTATTCTGGATATTACTCTGAGTCATATTCTTGTCTTACATATCATAATAACTTTTATCTTTCTGCTTCCCATTATTTACAACAACTGAAGCTCATAAATACCGATAAAATCTGTTCATTAGTTGACGCATGTTACAGTGGTTGGTTTGCTAAACGCCTTAACCTATATCCATTTCTCGGAATTTCCGCTGCTGATGAAGATAGTCCTTCGGTAATTCATGGAATTACACGTGAGGCAGTATTTTCAGCAGATTTCTTTGATCGGGTTTATTGGGGAGATAATGCAATTGAAGCGTTTAACCATGCAGCAAATAGTTTTTATGTGGTCTTATATAACATGAACCCATTGTGTTATGATAACACACCAACAGGATTTATGTTTTTTGATTAGAATTAACTAATTATTTTTTTTTATTATTTTAATAATTAAAATCTTTTTTTTCTTATTTTTATTTTCTAAATATAAGTGTGAATTAAATCGATAAGATTTTTTGAAAATTCAGGTAAATTGTTTTCAATTTTTTCTATTTCTAAAGATTTTTCTAAAAATAAGAGCAGATATAAATTATACTTTTCAATAGTAATTTTTTTAAATATCACTTTTTTAGACTCGTCTGCAATTCCAGAAGATACAATAAAATCTTGTTCGAGTAGTTTAAATTCTTCAAATGTTTTATAAAGATTTTTATAGTAAGGGGCAATAATCTCAAATAGCTTTCCAGATAATTCCGTTTTAGAAAAATTTGATAAGATTAAACCATTTTCATTGAGAAGTAATATTGCATCCGAGTTAGTTTTTTTAGCAAATTTTTTCAATTGATTCTTAAATAATTCTCGATTAGGACTTAATTGAGACAAACCAAAAGAATATGCTGAAATAAGACTCCAATGATCAAAAATTGTGGTTTGAAAAATCTTAATAAAAAATCTATCAGAATTTTCCTTAATCGTATCTGCTATTATTTCCAAACTCTTAAAGATTTCCTCAGAGCCTTTAAGATCGGGGTCAAATTTGTTAAGACAAACAACAATAGGGGGAAATTCATCTAATTCAATCAAGATTTTTAAAATCTTACTAAATAAACCAAGAGCTTCCTCAATTCTATCTACATCTTGAATATCAATGAAAAAAAACATTAAATCTATGTTATATAAATATACTTCACTTTGTTCGAGATATCTTTCTCTATATTTTTCTTGACCACCTAAATCCCATAAAGAAATTTGAGAATTTTGCTCATCGAAAATGTTTTCTTCTGTCCTTTCTACACCTTTAGTTGGCATGGATTTTATAATTTCAGAATATTTCCTTTTTATCCCAAGCATAAAACTTGTTTTTCCTGCTTTATCTAATCCAGTTAGTAATATTTTTAATTGTCGTTTCGTGGAAAAGGGATCTTTTAATTCTTTAGTGAATTCGATCAGTTCCTCTCGCAGTTCATCAATGATTAATTCTCTTTCATCATGATTTTTATTGTATTGAATTTGAGTGGCTGCTTTATCCATGATAACTCTTAAATATTTCATATTCTCATAGAAGAATACTTTATTATTCTCATCAATTAATACTGTTATTGTAGCAGCTAGAGCTTTACCCCGAGCTTCATCATCAGGTATTAAGAAAAAATATGTTAATCCATTTAATTTTAAATCAGGAAATGGAAGTATTCCAAAATAATTAACCCCTTCTGTTCCTATTCCATCTTGATAAGTTGCATCACCCATTAATAAACTAATAGTTTTCATAGCAATTAAAAGCCCAGCTTGCTCATCTAAGTCATCAGGCCAAAATATTTTTGGTGTTGGTCCATTTTCATCAAATATACTTAAGACCACTGCATTAATGATCTTTAATTTATTATCTGTTGCTTCTTGTTTCGATGGTTTCTTTTTCTTTTGCTTTTCTTTAGTTTTTGTCAAGTAAACCACATTAATTTTTTAGGAAATTCATTTCTTATTAAAATTCAATAGGTTTCTAATATTAAAATATTATAAAATCCTAATATTACTTTACTATTATCAAAAAAGTTATTCCTATTAAATACTTTTTTTACTAAAGTATTAAATCTATTTAAGCATAAAATTTTAAATTTGATAACTTTGATTCTTTAGAAATTTTAGTCAATAACTCTTTAATGTTGAGTTCACTACTTTTTAACTCTTTTAAAGAAATAATTGTTCTCGCTCCTTCATGTATGATATTATGAAAAATCTCTTGAATTTTCAATTTATCTAATAAATCTATATCTGCATCTATACGAAAATGAGCAGAGTTAGTATAATTTCTATTATTCGAAACTAATCCTACTTCTTTTGGAAAAAGTTTTGAATCCAATTGAGTAAATCTGTTTATAGGTTTTTCTGAAAGGTTTTCACTTAATAAAAATATTTTACTATGTTTTTCGGATAATTCTGAACTCACCTGATTTATTTCAGTTAAAATCTTTTTACCAAATTCAATTCCTTCTATGTTTTCATGAAGATCATAATTAGTCAAATATTTAATTGTTTCATTTAAACCTACTAAACTTACTGATAACCCTTGATTTTGTAATTTATATAAAGGTTCTCCGTCAATAATAGTACTACAGAGTGGTAAATGTTTTGAATCGATTCTTTTCTTTATTATTTCATATTTTTTGAGTAAAATATTTGAGCATAAATTTAATTTGGAGTTCAATATTTCTAAAAATTTATCTTCATCTTTAGCGGTAAACGCATATCTTGGTAAATTTAAACTAATATTTTGAAGAATACCGTAATTGTGATAATTTTCTTTAAATGCGTATTCTAAAATTTTAAATCTATAAGAATTGGGATGAAGATTTAAGAAATAAGAGGAACCTATTAGTTCAATTTCATCCCAAAAATTTGGAAAAATGTTCTCAATTAAATTTAAGAGATCAGAATTCAAAAGAATGTAGTGTTTTGGCAATGAAAGGTAAGGAAATTTCAAGATTATCTCTTTAAAGCCAAGTAGGATGGCTTTAAAAAAGTGATTACATTGGTTATGATAATTTCCATATGTATTTTTGATATTCCCCCCAGGTACTATTGCTGGTACATCTAGAAGATCTTTAAAAATATTTAATGATGTCAAAATTGATATTGAGGGAACTTCTCGTCCGATCGTAAGAGGTAATAGATTGCTTTCGAAAATAAAACTCTGAAATTCTTTAATTATTTCTTTTTCAGATATCTCATTTAAATACGGTGCTAAGAAAGTATTGATAAAATGAAAACCCTGATTCCCATAAAACTCATCTTTTATCATTTCTAACCATTTATTTAATTGATATAAAGCAGAGTTTAGATTTTTTGCAGGGCGATGTTTAAAATATTTGCTCAAATTTTTAATTGGTGGAAGGCCATGTGCTAGAATAATGCGAGGATCCCATATTTGACTAAATGGTCTTAGAACAAAATAACTTAAACCATTGATATGGATATCACCAGCAAGATGTGCTTTTGATTCTTCATTATTTAGTATTCTTAAATGGGCATACTCCTCAGCTATTTGATTTGCAGCCCAATGCTGAATTTTTTCTGGGTTTATCGATTGATAAGTTTTATCGCTTGGACCCTTTTCAAGGATTTCTTCATAATCCATTAATGGCATTCCTATTCTTGTATATAATTTACGCTCATTTTCAAAATGTTGTTCTGAAAGAATTGAACAAACAATTTCTCTTATGTGAGGGCCAGATAGAAATTTAATACCTGAACTAATAATTCTTCTAACAACTAATTCTGTTATGTGTTTTGTGTCAGATTCACTCATTCCTGTTTCTTTTAAAACACTTTCAAAAATCTTGGATGGATCAAATTCTGCAATATTCCCTTCAGTCCTAAATACTTTTGGTAAGAGGTCCATAATCATCCCTTAAGAGAATTTAAAATTAATTTTGGAAAGTTATTATTGAGTTATAATATCTCGAAAGCTTAAAAAAAAAAATTATTAACAGATTAAATTTATAAATCTATTTTTTATTTATTACAAAGTAAAGAAATTAGTAAAGAACTTCAATATTTGTCGATAATCATCAATAATTATTTTTATAATAATTATTAAAAAATACCCTATTTTTCTTTTCCTCATAATTCTTCAGAATTCTTTTAGTCTCACTCTTTTATTTTAGTATAACAATTTATTTACAATAATGAAGATCGATACTCAGGTATCCTTAAGACAATTTTATAATGAAATCTATTATATCTTAAAAGAGACTGATACAAACATTACCGAAGTTTGGTGGGAGATCTCAGAAATACCTTTTTTCAATAAATTTAACCATTCTGAATTAAGAGATTTTTTAACTAATTTTGATTTTGTTTCTCTTCAGAAGGGAAATTACCAAGATTATGTAGTAATTAATAAAATATTGTTTATTACCGAAACAATTAATACTTTAAAGTTAGATATTAGAACTCTGTCTGAATTATTAAATTATGATGCATTTGAGGGGTTGGTTTCCAATATTCTTTGTAGAAATAATTATACTACCATAAAAAATTTCAGATTCTCAGATAAATCTAATTTTAAATCTATGACTGCTCAAAAAAGATATGAAATTGATATTGTTGGAATTTATTTAAAATACGTTTTACTTATTGATGCCAAACAGTGGAAACGGAAAGATTCATTTAGTGCGATCAATAAAGCTGCAGATCTACAATATAGACGGGCTATTGCGTTGAAAAAAAATCCTGAAGTCTTCTCAAGAATTATTAATAATTTTTTCAATACTAAAATAGACCTAAAAAAAAGATTGCCGTTTTTAATAATTCCTATGATGGTCACACTTGAGGACAATAGCGTCAAATTTAACTGCAATCAAATTCCTCTGGTTTCAATTTATGAGTTGAATTCATTTTTACAAGAATTACACCATAATTTATCATATTTTAAAATTGTTAAAATTAACAAATTAAGTATACAAAAAAAGTTATTTTGAGTATAAATTTACCTACTTGCTTAAAAGCTCTTTACTTTTGTAAACCTAAATACTCTTTTAATTGTTTTTTTACAATGTTTACTGCAAAGGATATGATTCCACTTTTTGTTTTTGGATGACTCAATATTACCAAAATCATATCTTTAACTCTGGGATTTTCTTTGTCTATAGGAGCAAGGTCAAGAACTCCTTTTGAGCCACGCACGGAAATTGTTCTCAAATTCCCCGCATCCAATCCTTCAATTATATCTGAACCCATCATTGAAAGATTCATACCTATAGTTGCAAATAAAGAGTCAGAAATTCTACTTGATATTGCTGATGCTAATATCGTCCCATCTGTTTTAATGATTGCTGAAGCTTCAATATTCAGATCTAATGTAATCAATCGCTTTAAAATTTCATTCATGCTAGAAGGAGGTATTTCTTCTTTTTGCTCAATTTCCTCAGTCGTTTTAGATTCAGGAATTTCTAACTTTTTTACTGAAATTTTTTTTGAAAGAAAGCTTAATACTTTGGTCATGTCTTTTTCTAATGCCTTCTGTTTTAAAGCAGCTGCATTACTATCAGGGGTTTCTATAGGTATTGGTGTCAATGAACTTGAGGCCTTTTTCTCTTGATCATCGAGTACCGAACTTTTAAGCTCTGTAAAAGCATCTGAAATAGTATTCATAGAGGCAGAAGGGGGTTGAAAGCTTCTCCGTGGGTCCATAATAGTGCTTCTATAGGGTTGAGCAGGAATCTCCTGCAAAATTTCTGATTTGTTTGATTCAGATACGTGTTCTTTTTCGGGAGGAGTATTTCTTTCAATTTCAGCAAATGAAGATTTTGGGATCTCTTGTAATTCAGCTTTTTTACTCACAAAATCATCTTCTTTTGGAATCTCTTGTAATTCCATTTTTTCTTCTCTAATTTCTCCTAATTCACCAGATTTTATCTGCGGTTGCTCTATAGATTGTTGATTTTCTTTCTTTTTTTTATCTGTTTTTGTTCTTCTTGATCTTGAGGTCCTAGAAGACACTGGTAGTAATGCACCACATGTCCTACAAGTATGAGTATTTGCTTCATTATTTGTAGTTCCACAATTTTGGCATATAATCAATATATTTTCTCCACTATATGGGTATTTTTGCCAATATCTTCATTCAATTCTATTATATACAAAGTGAAATTATATTTTTTTGTTTTTATTCTATAAAATATTAGTAAAAATCTAATTTTATTAATGTTAGTAATAAGAAAACCAAGATACAACGTATTCAAACAGAATTATAAAACATTCAATCTCCTTATTTATAGAGAATCTCTTTTAATAAATTTGCGAAAGATTCAAGATCTTCTTTATGAAAGACAGGATCTTCTTTAAGAAGCAATAAATAATAGGGGGTAGACTCTTTTTTTAATGTAATTTGTTTAAATATAAAATTTTTCCCAAACCTTTGCACAATCATCCTTCCATTAAGGTAAATTTTACAAGTTATCTCTTTTTTGATCAATAATTATGAAAAAAATCTACTTAGAAATGCAGTTAATTTTTTATAATTTAGCATTGCACTTACTTTTTATTAGATTATCCGATCTAAATAATATGATGAACTTGATTACTTAATAGCTCTGCTATTTGAAAAAAGAAGAAGAGAAAGCCTTTCAGTTCAAGGTCATGATAATCAATTCTTTTTTCTTATATTTATATTATAAAGGGAGATGAGATGCTCTTCTCATTAATCTTTACAAAATCTACAAATAATAAGAAATAAATTCACTAGTAAATGAATTTAGAAAAATGATCTAATTTTATCCAGTAACTCTTTTCCTGTACTTGTAATGAAAATCTTTTGTGGCCTATGGTTATCACGTGTAATCTTTTTATTAGGAACACAAAATTAGCTTACACCTAGATTTAATAAATAAATTATTCTTATTATTAATGGATTTAAATGAAGGAATTTAGAGTAAATCAACTAATTACGCTCAGACTTGAGGATGGC
>JAEOTV010000278.1 GCA_016839635.1 Promethearchaeota archaeon
ATGGTGCTTACATAGTGGCAGGTGGAGCTGACCAGCAGGTATATCTATTATATAATGAGATTCCTAGTTCTCAAAATATACCATTTCCAAACCTATTCGTATTCCTCGCTATAGCAACTTTCTTGATTACAATCCTAATCAAAAAGAACCTTCTAAAAATTAAGATTAAACGCTAAAATTCTTCTTTTTTTTTTAATTCTGCTGTTAGACCAAAATAATTTTAGTATTACTGAAGTTTTTAAAAATGTGATTTACACAGAACCTTGAATTTTTCCATAATTTCATAGTTAGAAGTTCTTCTTCCAATTAGAAATAAACTTTATCCAAAGGATTGACAAGATGATAGGGATGAATTTTCCAAATAATAGTTTATATATGATATTTATTTCGATTGATACCGCGGGTATAAAAAGCCATAACCCATCAAAAGCATTGCTTAAATAATGTAAAGTTATACTTGGTATGAGGGAATTTGTTTTTATGACTAAATATCCCCAGAGTAATCCCATGCCAACAGCCCAAATAACTTGAGCGGTAGTAAAAATAAGCTGCTCATAATTGAACTCATGAAGCAAATTTGCATAATGAACTACTCCAAAAATGATTGCGGAAAGGAATAAGGATTTTTTTTTAGAATAATGTGCCAATAATAGTGTTAATATAATCCCTCGAAACATTATTTCCTCAAATAGCCCCGCGTTAATATTTAGTAGCCAATATGATTGAGGAGGCACTATTCGAGAAGTATCAAAAACGTATTGCCCATATAGTAACGATCCTATAAGTTGAAAGATAACAAAAATAAAATAACAGCTCACAGTATAAAATAATATCCTTGAAAAAGGGCGATAATTAGTTAAATGAATCCCATCTAAATAATCTCCAAAAGTATCATATTTTTTAGGGAGTTTATAAGCAAATGGCACAATTAAAAACACTAATGAACACCAAAACATAAAAGTGATAATGATTTGCATGATCTGGTTGAAATTTTGATCGTTAGATTGAACTAATAAAGAAACAGTAGCAGCAACTACAACTATTGCTAAATTTGTAGCTATTAAAATAATAACTGATTTAAGAGGTTTGTCAGCTAGCATTTTTCAATGACACTGATTTTACTTTTAAAGTATGTTTGAGATAATATAAGATCTTAGGAGTCCATTTTTAAAACCTTAAATTAAAGAAAAATAAGTAGATTGTAATATATAAGAAATTCAGAAAAATTTAAATCCCTTATTTTCTATAGTTAGCTTGGTGAAAAGAACAAAATTGGATTGGTGATAAAAAACATTAATGAAAATAATCTCCATAAATATGATGAAATATTATATACTGAATGGGTTCCAGCCGGAAGATTTGTGAAGTATTTAATCCTATTCGTATGCTTATTAATTCTTACTCTCGGATTTGTCATTTCTGCATTTTTTCCAGAAGAATTGGCTTTTTTCTGGATAATTTTTAGTGCTGTAAGCTTACTTATTTTTCTTCTATATTGGAACTACCGAGGAATAAAAATTATTTTAACTAACAATCAACTGGAAGTAGCATATGGCATCTTTAACCATAAAAGAGTTCCTATAAAAGCAATTACTAGTTGCGATATAACTAAAGCACAATTTGGAACCTATGGCGGGGTAGGAATTAGGTTAGGTTTAGATGGCTCATGGGCCTATAACACAGATTTCGGCGAGGCTGTAAAATTAACCTTTCAACATGGCAGACCATTCGTTTTCTCTACAAGAAATCCACAAAAAATATGCACTCTAATACACAAATTAGCAAATTAATAATAACTTTCAGACTAAAATCTTATGTCTTGAATATTATAAACTAGATTCTAATAGTTATAGAAAGTTCTTGAAACTGTTATTGTTCATAAATACTAAAAAACAATAGAACCTTTTGATATTTGAAGTGAAAGCCTAGCAAGCAAATAAGAAATTGATGATTCAGCCCCTTGATTCATGTTTAGAGAATACTCTCCAATACCATCGTGGGGGCTATAAGCTTATGATTACAATTAGTTGATTTGAAAAATTATTCACTTTCACTTATTTTTAATCCTAAATCTATTTCTGTTATATTATCTAATGAATACATATTTAAAAAAGAAAGTAAACAAGCTAAAGTAGATTCTGCCCCTTGATTTC
>JAEOTV010000279.1 GCA_016839635.1 Promethearchaeota archaeon
AAAAGTTCACTATTAATATCAAATTGCTGCAAGAATTCTTGCCCATCTTTAATTAGATCAATTGTTATACGTTCTTTGGTATTTATTTCTTCATATTGAGGGGTATAGAGTTCTAACATTTTACACAAACATCCGTATAATATTCAAATGACATACAAATAGTATATGAATATTATATGATCCTACTCATTTATAAATCTATGCATCTTCAATGATGCATTAATTCATCATTTGTGCAAATATTTAAATATCAGTAAAAAATGATCTTAATAAGCAATGAAATTTTGTCGGTAATTTGAAAAATGCCATCAGAAACAAAAAAATCATCAGATTTATCTAGAATTACTTTCAGTCTAGATGCATTTGATGAGAAAGTAATCAACCTGATGGCTGATAAAAGGAAACAATCTCGTTCAGAAACAGTACGTAATATTGTCCATAACTGGATTGAAGGTAATCCAGAATTATTGAAAAGCAACTATGATATTGATCTAACGGATATTACAAGAGAAATTGAAATCACAGATTACGATCAAGTTATTCAGGAATCAATTCAAAAATTAATACGTTATTCAGATCTATTCAATGAAATTGAATCTGATATTTTAGCTGAACAACTTGGAATAAGTCGTAAAATTCTTAGAGAAATAATTTTTGATTATAAAAACAAATTGGAAAAACTTGGTGTTAAACTTCGGTTTAGAGGAAAACTAATCGTAAAAGAGTAAGGATGTGATATAAAAATGAGTTTAGGAAAGATATATAAATTCTATGATAAACAATTTAGGGAAGATTTCGCTGAAGACCATTATAAAATTTCTGAAATTATTATTCCTTTCTCGCGGCTTTTTAACAGGTATAAATCTCCTGATATTTATTCAGGCAAAGAGAAAATTCCATTCCAAGAAAGAGATCCTGAATATAAAATGATTCTAAGCCAAGAATTCTAAATTTATTAAGTCTTAAACCAGAATCAAAGACAATTTTAAGCCCTAAATATTATTTAATAAGCTTTTTTAGCATTCTTAAAGAATGATAATCTGAAAAAGTACACTTATTATATATTTTTAGAGAATTTTATCGAAGAGTTTTCTTTTCTTGCTCTCCACTTTAACTTTTCTTGGCCAAAAGTAACTAATATACCAACCATAAGAATATCAAGAAGAATTATAAAATATATACTTCCTAAAGGTGTAATTCTATATAGAAATAGTGAATAAGTTGTATTTATTGAAGTATGAAAAAATATGGCTACTAAAATACTTCCATTAGTATTATTATTGAGCCAAGTGAAAATAATCGATAAAGCAACTAAGGAAATTGTATAGCTATAAAAATTTTGATTAAATAAAGCAGTTCCAGGTATGAGGAATAGTGGAAAATGCCAAAAACTCCAAATAGCTCCAAGAATTAAACTAGATTCAAAAGCGTTAAACTTAGATTGAAGATAATAGAGAGCATAGCCCCTCCAACCAAATTCTTCTTGAATGGGTCCACTAAAAAAAAACATTACGAAAATCTCAGTTAAAATATATCCCGAACGATATTGATCTATATATTCAAATACAGATCCTCCTTCGAAAATGTTAGCTAATACTAGAGAAAAAATGCACAATAATGGAATTAGTGTTAAAGAAATTATTAGAAATAATTTTTTATCACAATGCCAACCCTTACTCCATAAAGATATTGCACCTTCCTTACCACCTTCTTTAATAGTTAAAGAAAAACCTGCTATAAATGGTCCAAATCCTCCAATAACCAATAAAAGATTATACATAGGCTCGTGTTGAATCAAAAGGAATGAAGAAAGTAAACTGGGCAGCCATAATATCCATGAGAATGCAAATGTTATTGTTAAATATTTACCTATACTCCTATTTAATTGGCTTAAATGGTCAAACTCACTCATAATAACAAATTCTTTTTTTGATCCTTACTCGGAAAGTTTAAACTTTCCCAAATATGCTGATCCTAATTTTTAATCACGACTGAACTTAAATAATTTATGATTAAAAAAAAAAAGCGTTTTAATACTAAGATATTTTAGAATATTTGAAAAAGTCAGAAGTCTTGAGTTTAAAATGAATTCAAGAAGATGTACGCTAGTATTTGGTTCTACAATTAATTAGGTTAAAGCAATTTTAGTATTTTAAATACAATGATTATACATAAAATTTTTAAGAAAATGAAATTTCACTAATATTCATAAATTAAATCTAATGAAAAGTGAATATTATGTCAAATAAAGAAAATGATGCAAAAACACCTTCTGAAATTATATTAGGTGAAGAAATAGAATATGAAACCACAACTTCAAGACGAAATGTGTTTCTATGGGCAATGTATGACTTAGCCAATACAATTTATTCTATGGTCATTGTGAGTTTAATTATTGGTCGTTATGTTCTGGTGATTGGTCAATTAGAAAATTCAATGTCTTATGGTAGTATTAGTTTTCTCTATGGTTTAGTTAGTTTTATAATGCAATTTGGTGTAGCTATTTGTGTACCTATATTAGGTGCTTTGAGTGATAATGTAGGAAAGCGTAAGCCTTTTGTTATAAGTTTAACAGGTATTATCCTTCTTTTTGCAAGTTTACTAGGATTTTTCCATGATCTTACAACAGTATTATTATTTTATGTAATTGCAAATGTCGCTTACCAATTTAGTCTGGCTTTTTATGATGCCATGCTTCCATTTATAGCTAAAAGAGATGATATTGGAAAAGTTGCTGGATTTGGAGTCGCTTGGGGCTATCTTGGTACCATTATAGCTTTGTTAGTTATGTATCCACTAATACTAATATTAGGTGATACAGTATCAACTCCACCTACACCAGATTATGGATATACAGGATATTGGTTTACTTTTCTTGTTCCTATGATTCTTTTTTTAGTTTTTGCGATTCCATTTATTTATGTTCGTGAAAAGCAGAAAAAAAGTAAGAGGCCACCTATAGGGAAGTTAATCAAAAATACGTTTAAACAATTGGGAAATACATTTAGAGAGATCAGAAAACATAGATCAATGTTTATATTTATTATTGGGTATTTCCTTGTCGCGGATATTGCTAATGTTATTGTTCTCTACATGACACCAATAGTGACTGATGGTTTAATCATCGGAGGGGGATCAACCTTATTTGCTATCCTTTTTATAATAGTAGCTACTATGTCAGCAGTTGCATGTACTTATTTTGTAGGGAAGTTTGGAGATAAATATG
The DNA here is from genome assembly GCA_016839635.1 of Promethearchaeota archaeon. The sequence goes on from JAEOTV010000279.1 coordinate 3,227, forward strand.
GAGCTAAAAACACATTCTTTCTAGTAGGTGCATTATGGGGTATCGCTTTAACAATGGGTGTTGTATTAGTATTCGCTACACCATATATTGATGTTGGTTTGAACTTGCCTTTTATACTTAGTCTTTTAATGGGTATTGTCGCAGGTCCGGCTTTGGGGGGAACTTGGGTTGCACAGCGAATCATGGTAGTAGAACTCGCTCCTAAAGAAAAATTCGGAGAATTTTTTGGTTTTTCTAAGTTGAGTGGAAAACTTTCTTCAGCATTAGGTCCATTTATTTGGGGTACTGTAATGTTAACTTACGATATAATTGGTAAAGCAGCATATGGTTGGGCTATGATATCTGTTGGTATCATAATGGGACTCGGAATAATTATTATATCCTTTGTGAAAAGAGATTAATTTATAAATTAATAATATTTTTTTCTTTTTTTTTATTGAAATTAGATTTTAAAGTTCATTAAATCTTCCAACTTCCATTGAACTTCAATTTTTCAAACTATAAATTATCAAATTTCATTATTTTAATTATTTTAGGGTAAAAAAATTTTTAATTCAATGTTGACCTTAAAAATAAATTAAAGTTTGTTATACAAATCATTATCATATAAAATGGAGAAAACAAATGTCAAAAATAAAAATAACAGTTATAAAGCGGTTTAGTCCAGAAGATGTGTTTGGACATGAATATATAACACCTACTGGCAAGAAAATAGAGAAATGTCCATTCGAAGATGGACAAGAATGGATTAGTGAAAGTCGAGAAATGCCAGAAGGTTTTTGTTGGTGGGCATGGGCAGACTTAACTCGTAGTGTAAATGTATTACGATTTGGTGGTAATTATGAACATTGGGCAGAAGATGGTATAATATATGATACGTGTAGTGACGGAGTCAGACCTGTCTGCTTTAAAATAGAAAGAATAGAGGACTAAGGTGAAAAAATTGTCAAAAGTAAAAATTACTGTTATTAAACGATTTAGTCCAGAAGAAGTCCTCGGATATGAATATAAAAATCCTGCTGGAAAGATTCTGAAAAAATGTCCTTTGAAAGTAGGACAGGAATGGATAATTGATAGTGGAGCAATGCCAGAAGATTTTTGTACGGGAGCTTGGTTAGATTTATCTCGTTGGCTATTTGTTTTGCGTTTTGGTGGCACATTTAAGGATTTTTGGGAAGAAGGGGTAAGTTATAATGCTTGTACTGATGGATTAAGACCTGTTTGTTTCAAATTAGAGCGAATTGAGGATTGAGGTGTAAATTTTGTCCAAAGTCAAAATTACAGTAATTAAGAAATTCAGCCCTGTAGATGTATTTGGACACGAGGTTTATTCCACTTCTGGCACTAAAATTACAACATGTGGTGCTTTCGAAGAGGGTCAAGAATTCATTGTTGAGCATATAGAAAAAATACCAGAAGGATTTTGTGGATGGGCGTGGCGAGATATTTATAAAGATCTATCAGTGCTTTATTTCGATGGCAATTTTTATGGACATGAAAAAGGTATTCAACATGTTTCTTGTTCTGATGGACGTAAGCCAGTTTGTTTTAAATTAGAAAGAATGCAAATATAAAAAAAGAGTGATAAAAATGGATAAAGTAAAACTTACTGTTGTAAAGCAGTTTAGTCCAGAAGATGTGCTTGGGCATAAATTTATTAAACTTGATGGAACTCCGATTAATAAATGTGGTATGAAAAAAGGTCTTGAATTCATAGTTGATGAGTCCGGAAGCATGCCCGAAGGATTTTGTCACCATGCTTGGTTTGGATTATATAAAAGTGTTCAAGTTTTAAGATGTGGAGGGGGATTTGATGAGTGGACAGGTAAAAATATGATATATACTGCTTGTCCTGACGGTATTCGCCCAGTATGTTTTAAGGTCGAGCGAATTACTGATTAAATTACTCTGAAACTTGAAAATTATAAGAAATAATGTGAAAATTATGGATATTAAAAAATTAGATTTTGAGTCTATTTATTTTGATTTGTATGAATTGAATTCAGGAATATATGCTGCGATATCTGCTGAAAAATTGCCCTCATCAAATGCAGGTTTTTTTGATCTTGGTAATTATTTAGTTATTTTCGATACACTTATGGATCCATACGCAACCCTAGACCTCATTAAAGCATCCAAACAATTTACAAACAAAGCACCGTCATTTGTGATAAACAGCCACTATCATATGGATCATTTATTTGGTAATCGAAAGTTTTCAATAGAAACACCTATCATTAGTAGTTCTGAGGCATTGAGAGTATATCATGAAAATTTAGAGGATACACTTAAACGCTTCAGGGAGATTGCTACTGAAGAATTAAAAAGAATAAAAGAAGATATTAAGAAAGAGACTAATCAAGATAAGATTCTTGAAATGAAAAACGATATAAGTACATATATTGAAATTCTTGAGGATAATTTTAAATTGAGAGCTCCAGATTTCATTATAAATGATTCGTTTGTATTAGAAGGGACAGAGAATAAAGTTCAATTTATTTATATAGGAGATGCTCATACCTCCGGAGATTTAATTACTTATTTTGAAAAAGAAAAAATAGTTTTTATGGGAGATTTATTATTTGAAGAAACAGACCCAAATTGGGCTACAACATCTGATCCTGCCCCAGTTCCTTCAAATCCTGAAAAACTTCGTGATACTCTATTAAATTATATAGAAAAGGAAATTGAAATATATGTTCCTGGCCATGGAAAACTCTGTTCAAAAAAACAACTTCAAGAGAACGCAGAATTCATTGAAAAATATTTTATGAAATAAAAGAAGGACTCTTCTTATTAAATTGTAATTTTGCTATTTTTTTTTTATTCTATTTCCCTTAATTCTCTTGAATAATTGGAATTTCAATGTTTTTCATTTAAAAACATTCGTTTTTCTCACTTCTTAAATATATATAACGTATTAATTGAGTAAGGATCAATAAAATAAACTAAAACTATTAGAAGCTGAAGAGTATTATGTATGATGGAAAAATTGAAAAAATTTTTCTGGAAAGATTTGAACCTACAGATCAACAAATTATATTAGATTGTTCTAAAGCTTACATGCCTTTTTCTAATATAAGTGAATCTACAAAATCAGAATATATCTACATTGGAAATGAGAAAATTCCTTTTAATGAGCGACATCCAGAATATCAGGATCTCCTTATTCATGAATTCTTAACACATAATAAGAATCTAGTTGAATGTTTCAACTAAAAATATTTAATCTTTGAAATAGAGACCTTACAGCTAGTTAAATCTTTTTAAAAAAATACTATCTGTTTTTATATTTTTATAAAGATATCTCATAAAAGAGATTAATTTAAGATGGGCTTGAATTCTCGGATAATTGAAAAAAGAGTAGAGAATTTTTTGTATAAAGTTTTAATTCAAGAAACTCCTTCTAATAAAAAAACATTACAAAGAAAGAAGTTTATTTTACTTTCTAAGCTCGTGGCAGATTTATTTAATACTAAAAGTTCACAAGTATGCTTTAATAATATATCTAATTTGATAATTTTAGTCTTAAATATCTATAATGAGAAGTTCCCAGTTGATATCTATTCACCGGAAAAAGAAAATTCAATGAATGAATCTAATTCTAAATTTAAGCATATTTTAAAGGAAGAATTCCTTATTGAATGATTCTTGATTAGTGATTTATCACTAAATTTGTCGGGTCTTTCGATTTAAATGACCAAATTTTTATTGAAATATTAAAAAGAAATCAATGTGAGATAAAAAGTGGGTTTAGAGGTATTAAATAAAAAGATTCAAATTGGTGGAGCTAAATTAGATGGATCAGATAGTTTTTTAAACATTTCAAATTTAACTATACCATTCTCAATCATCTTTAGTAAAAACACTAATCCAGATATTTATTCTGGAGAAGAATCTATAGGTTTTAAGGAAAGAGATTCAAAATTCCAACAAATTCTAATATCTGAATTTATATCCGAATAATTAATCTATAAGCAATCTTTCTAATTCTATTAAATATAAATACTACTTCTGATCTATATATTTTTAAAAATTAATTTCAAAATCAGGTTGATAAGAAATGATGGAAAAATTTGATAAGGTTTTTGAAAAACTTCACGCTAGTTATTTTGGAATAATAGGAGTAATAGTTTTTCTTGTTGGTGCAATCCCGGCAATGTTAGTCCACCCTGGTTTCAATTTCGTTGATGTCTTTATAAGTGATTTGGCTGTACCAGGAGATAATATCTTATCTATTTTCTTCGTAATTTGTTGGGTTTTAACGGGAGTATTTATGATACCTTTTATCATAGGGTTTACTCGATATTTGCAGGAAAAAGGTGCTTCTAATAAGGGAACAGGAATTGCTTGTATATTAGGACTTATTTCATCTATAGGTCTTTTATTAATAGCATTATTCAATGTGAGAGACTTCAATCTTATGCATACACTTGCACAATACGTCTTTTTCTTTCCGGGGATTATATATTTATTTGGTTATGCCTATCTTGAATATAAATTATCAGATTTCCCACTATGGCAAGTGTTATTGAATGTAATTGTAGCTTTCTTTTTTCTATTATACCTAATACTTTTTATAGTTAATAGAATAGAGCCAACTTTACTTCTTGAAGCAAAAGCTATTTCAGAATGGTTATTTCTTTTTGCTAACTTATTCTGGTTTATAGAAACAGGAGTTTTTATCTTTAAAAAATAAGCAAATTTACCCCTTTTTTTATTTTTTATCATTTTCTTACAGGGATAATCTTATTTGGGTAAAGAAAAACATTTTGGCACATAGGACATGCATTATATTTTTGCAACCAAGAAGAAACGCATTTATAATGATACAAACCTCCACAATAAGAACATCTAATGGATTTATGTCTATTTGGATCAACAATTTTATGACAAATTATACATTGGGCTTTTTTCATCACATCTCCAGGGTTATACTGAAATTTTTTTCCACAGAAACAACAATAAAATGTCTGGTAGCTTCTAGATTTGGGTAATCTCTTCCCACAATAAGGACAAAAATTGTAGATTTTTTCAGACAAAAGTGAATCACCTAAAACTAATTCTTTATTTCTAACTAGATCTAAATCGAAATAATTATAAAATGATAATTAGTCCAATTTTTAATAAGAAATTTGAGAATTATCACATCTTATATTTGTTAATAAATTCTTTCAATGGGGCAGTATATTCTTCTTTAAACAAGAAGATATTATTATGGTTAGCACCTTCAATCAAGACTAATTCCTTTTCAACTCCTTTAGGAATATTATTATAAATTGAGTTGCTTTCGGAATATGGAATTAAAAAGTCTTGAGTACCATGAATTATTAAGACTGGTTTTTGAAATTTCCTAATCCTAGTATCATTTGAATATTCTTTTAATCCCTCAGGAGTAACATCTGGACCAGTAACCCTAAATACGTTTGTCATCATATAGTACATGCTTGCAAATCCACTTGAAAATATTACTCCTTTTAAATTGTCAGGATTATGAAAACCTATTTCTGAAATACATACACTCCCGATTGAACGCCCCAATAAAAAGAGAGAGTCTATTATTTTATTTTTAATCATCCATTTATGGAATTCATAGTAAATTGGTATCGCATCAGAAATCAAGCCACTATAGATTGGTTTACCTGAGCTAAATCCATAACCTCGATAATCAATAACAGCTAAATTGACTCCACAATCAAAAAAAAAATCAACTGCACCATAATATTCGCTTGCTAATTCCCCATTTCCATGAAATAAAAGAATCGTTGGAAGGTTTTTATCATTCAAATAGAAATAACCAGCTATAGTAATCTTTTTAGAAAGTTTAAAGCGGAGTTCTTTGATAAATGAATCTGGAAATATTTCTAATGGCACATTTCGTGGAGGAAAAAAGATTTGTTGAGAAACAGTTGGATTATCAATAAATGATTTTTTTACCATATAAACTCACATTCTATTACTATATACAACATTTACGCTAATACATATATTCTTTATTAATAAAAAAATTTACAAAAATGGAAATTTTTAAATAAAATTGTAATAGATAACTACTTACCGTAAATCCAATTTTAAAAAAATAAAAAGGAAAAGATGATTATGGGAATTTTATTAATCACGACTTGGTATCCCCCCCATAAAACAATTGACGTTGCTAAACTGATTCTAAAACAGCCAAGAGAAATACCGCATATTACAAAATGGCGTGTTTATAATACCACTGATGGGAAAGATGGAATGAAGCAATACCACTTAGTTTATACTGAAAGAGGAAAGATAGAAGAGGCATCAATGGCTATCTATAAATATTTTCTGCCTTTTATAAGCCAAATTGAGGGGTATTACATGAAAACAGAATCTCTACTTGGAGTTTCAGATTCCTATAAGATGATAGGAATGAAATGGGAGTAATCTAAATCATAAATTAAATTACCTTTTTTTTATATTTATTCGATCTTGCTTCTCTTATAGTAGAATAAAATTAAAATAAAACTAGATTTTCTAAGTTTGTTAATATTCATTTTGCTTTTCCTTGGCTGGCAACGGCTTCTATTGCCTTTTCAATTTCTTCTTGGTCACCTAAATAATAATGTGTAATTGGTTTCAAGTCATCATCTAACTCATATACCAAGGGTACTCCTGTAGGAATATTTAATTTCACTACTTCTTCATTGGGCATGTTATCAAGATACTTCACGAGTGCTCTCAAGCTATTCCCATGAGCCGATATTAATATTTTCTTACCAGCTTTTATAGTTGGAGTAATAACATCATGCCAATAGGGTAAGACTCTTGCTACTGTGTCTTTTAAACATTCAGTTAAAGGGATCTCATCAGGCTTTAAATCTGCATATTTTTTTTCATTTCCAGGATATCTTGGATCGGTAGTCTTAAGAGCTGGAGGGGGAATATCATAGCTTCTTCTCCAGATTAATACCTGTTCTTCACCCATTTCAGCTGCCATGTTTGATTTGAAATAACCCTGCAAAGCACCATAGTGCCTTTCATTTAATCGCCATGATCGGTAGACAGGAATCCACATTAAGTCCATTTCATCCAATACAATCCATAATGTTCGAATTCCTCTCTTTAATACTGATGTATAGGCAATATCAAATGTGTATCCTCCTTCTGATAATAATTTAGCAGCTTCCTTCGCTTCTTGAATTCCTTTTTCTGAAAGATCTACATCAGTCCAACCAGTAAATCTATTCTCTTTATTCCAAGTGCTTTCCCCATGCCTTAAAAGTACTAGTTTATACATAATTAATCATATTCTTAAATTATAATTATCGTAATATGTAATAATTTTAAAACTTAATATATATCTCTTTACTTTTTATTTCATATATGTATTCTTCACATAAGATTTATACTAGAGAGATTTAATTTGAAGGAAAACGGAATTTTAAAAGGAGCTCCGAGGAAAGAAGAAAACTGGAAGAGAATCAAGTTTGGTGAGCCTTTTAAGAAAGCATTAGATCGGTTCAGAGAAAATGTTCAGGATCGAAATGATTTTGATCCAACTTCATTACTTCAATTTGGATTGTTTATGTCTATGGCTGTTATCAATATTTTAAAAGAAAATGAAGCTGCTTTCGGAATTGAAGGGCAAAAAGTAGTTAATGAAGCTCTAATAAAGACGGGATATGAGATGGGAAAACAAATTGCTGAAAATGTTGAAATCCCCCCCGATGTTTCTGATATTGAATTAATGAGTTTTTTGGCAACTATAATTAATACCCAAGCATGGACCTCTGTAGAAGATCCTGAGATAGATAATAAAGACACATGCTCTTTTAACATTTTATGGTGCCCACTCCAAGATATTTATTCTGCTTTTGATTGTAGAGTACAAAGATATCTAGTACAAGGAATAATCGATTATTTTAAAGATAATCTTCTTAAAGCAGAATTTCAAATAGAATTTAAACATACAATTCCCGCTGGTGCTGAAAATTGTCGATTTGTAATAGAAAGGAAATATCCTGGAGAACAAGATAAATGGGAGAGTTATTCACGATTGTTAGAGCGTATAGCGTTAAAAAGGTTAAAAGAGAGAAAGAAAAAGGATTAATATTACTTGAAGAAAAGTAGTCGAAACAAAAATCTCTTTAGATTTAATTTATATAGTCAATTCTTTTTGTTCTCATAATTAATTGTTTTTAAATTTGTCAATATCATATGGTATTCTCTCGCCTGTATCAACTATCCTTCTCATAGCCTTTTTCTTACTTTCTTCTATTGCTTTTTGAGCAGGTTGATATTTTCGAGCAGGTGATCCAAAATATATCCAATCAGGCTCTAAAATTTGATTTATATGGGTAATTGTCCATACACCTAATGTTGTCCCTTTTCCTATTATTGTACCAGGTGCCACAATAGAATTTCCTCCAAGAACCACATGAGGTCCAATAATGACTTTTTTAATTAATAGAAAGTCTTGATTTTCAATTCTGATAATTAGACTTGAAAAGATTTGAGCACCTTGCCCTATCATAATATTATTTCCATACTCAATAAACTCTACATCACTCCAGCCATCAAACATGGTACTCTTAAAATCTGCTGAAACATCACACATTTTGAAAGCAAAATTACTTACCCAAGGAAAACAAAAATTATTCCAAATCCAGAATATGAATTTTTTAACAGTAACTCTATAACAAAAATATCTATAATCCCGATTCTTTCTTTCAATTCTAAAAAGGCCCTCAACAGGTTTATGAATTAATTTTAGGATAATTAATATTAATTTTCCTAACAATAAACTAATAAGAAGATAAGAGCCCCACCATGCCATTATATCTATAAAAATTAGTAATATTCTCCAATGAAAAATATTTGAATCTAAAGCAAAACTGAAGAAGGTTAAAATCATAACTGTAGGCATAATAAGTGTGAAAATGTGAAGAAAAAGATAAAGAAAAATAGAAGTAAAAGTCCATTTAAATCCATTAGTTGTTATTGGTATTTTTGTTATATCAATTGGTAAACTATCCTCATTTTTCTGCTCAGTTGATTCATTTCCCATTAGATTCTCCCCCAGTAAATCTATGAATTTCTTCTGATTTCAGTTTTTTTGCCGGAAACTTCCCATATATTCCATTCATACCTACCCTATCATATTTTAAAGTCGCTGAAAGAGGTAATATTGTTGAATCATCTTCCATCTTTAAACCTGGCATTGCTCCATTTGATAAACTGAAAACACAATTATTTCCCATATCCACCCCAAAAAAAGTTAAATTTTCTTCTCCATAAACTCCATCGACTAAATGATTGCTAATATGAGAAAAAGTTCCAATATAACAATTCCTACCAAAATCGATATGACTATGGAAAAATGTATCTTCAAAAACAGTTCCTTTCCCAACTTTATTTGACCCAATAAATCTTAATTCCCAATTAAGAAGCCAAGGAAATGGGGACCTAATAAAAGCAAAAATAGGGTATTTAAATAAAAAAGATCTAAAATGGTAGTAATTTAACACATGAGAGCTTTCATCTAAATTTCGATCAAAAACACCTTGGGTAGGGCCTCTTTTATCTGCAATATTATAAAACCATTTAGTAAATAATGCTACAAAAAATAAATGTAAAAGATATGTGGCTACAAAAATTAGCGGAGTGAGGATTAATATGGTAATTATTAAAGGTTCTGAAAATAAGGTTAAAGATAAAGGGATTGAGAAAAAATTTGGGATTAATATAATAAAAAGAAAGAAGAAAAATATGAATCCCGGTAATATAAAAGAACAACCGATTATTATCCAACCTGAAATAATATAAAAGTGAAATGGCACAGACATTTCTTTAGCATGTGATCTTAGATATTCTTCATCATATTCTTCTAAAATCTTCTTATCAAAAATAACTTCTCTGAATTGATCAATCTTACTAATACACTTTGGTTCCTCAATCTTTTTTGCAGGATTTCCACGATAAACTGAATTGGACTCTAATCTTTGATCTATTGTCGTCATAGAAATGGCATCTAAAATGCTACTAGCCCCTATTTTTGTACCAGGTAATACAATAGAATGAGCACCTATTATTACATTATCTTGTAAGGAGACTCTCTTTAGGATTAATTTGTTTTTAATAATAATATTAGATATGACAAAACTTCCTTGACCAATTTTAATATTTTTTCCAAATTCAATAAATTCGCAATCAATCCATCCGTCATTCAATGAGTTTGAAAATGAAGTTTTAACACCGAGAATTTTTAAGACTAAAGTTTCAAGTAAGGGTAAGGACAACTGCCGTGCTAACCAAGTTGGCCATTTTCTTATAAGTGCCCTTAAACTCCAATAACAGTAGTCCTTATCACTCCTATTTCTTAGGAAAACCCCTTCACGTGGTTTATGGATTAAGTTTATGAACAATAAAAAAATTCTTGCTACTATTGCTGAACTGATTATTAGAATAATAATCCCAAAAAAGAAAACAAAGGGAAAGAGTATATAAAATAATAAATCAAGATTAGGAAAGAATTGCCAAAAATACCACATCAATATTAATGGAGGTTGAGCAGATAATACAATAATCACAAGATAAAGAATCAGATATTTTTTCTTAGCAAGAGTATTGGTTGTTCGTGGACCTACTCTCAAAGATGCTGGTATCGAAATTTCAAAATCACTTTAATTTACTCTATTGATAGGTCTGATTATAGGGAATTCAGCACTTTACTTTATGTAATTAAAAGAATAATTTTAACATAGTTATTTATTTTTATCTTTTTGAAAAATTTGGTTTTACGAGTTTTTATTATAAAAAAGTAGATTGAAATTCTATTTACTATTAATCCTATTAATATTGAAAAAATTTTAAAAAACTAAACTAATGAGGATTAAATAATGAGTGAACCATTTTTTTGGTGGACAGAGGAACAATTGAAAATTTCTAAGAGAGTACGTGAGTTTGTTGAAAATAATATTGAAGAAGCAGAATATTATTTTTGGAAAAAAAAATTCCCTTGGTCACTAGTAAAAAAAGTAGCTAAAGAAGGTTTTTTTGGCGCAGGTGTTCCAAAAGAATATGGGGGTTTGGAATTAGGTGCTACAGGAAGTTGTATTGTAGCTGAGCAATTAGGTCGTCTTTACTCTGTTGGGCATGTTTTTACGGTAAGTATGTTGGCTGGAATGGAGCAAATTTTGCGATATGCCACTGAAGAACAAAAAAGTAAATGGCTTCCAAAATTAGCTAAGGGTGAAGAATTAGGTGCTGTGTGCATAACAGAACCGTTTGCAGGCTCTGATGCGGCTAATGTTTTCACTTCAGCTAAAAAGGATGGAGAAGAATGGATAATCAATGGGAAAAAAAGGTATATTACTGGTGCGGGGGTTTCTGATAGATATTTCATTTATGCTAAGACTAGTGATGATCCTGCTATTCGTAAACAATATGGACATATAACTTCATTTATTGTTGAAAAAGGTACTCCTGGTTTTTCATTAGAGAGGATTAATCCCTTAATAGGGCTTGATAATGTTCCCAATGGCTATTTAGATTTTGATCATGTAAGAATACCTGATGAAAATCGTATAGGCGCTGTAGGAAAAGGTTGGAATGTAATGATGGCGGGATTGAATTTTGAGAGATTAATTGGATCTGCTGTTTTTGGAGGAATGTTTGAAGATATGATTCAATTACTTTTTCATTTTACTCAAAGACGAGTCCAATTTAATCGAACAACTAATCAATTTCCCGGTGTCCAAGCAGGAATTGCTGAAATAATTTCTAAATTTAAAGTTGCTAGAACATTTGCTTATTATTGTGCAAAACTATTGGATGATGGTAAAGAACCTATGGTTGAAGCCTCAGTTGCAAAATTGATGACCACTGAATTTGGTCGAGATTGTGCTTTAAAAGCTATTCAGATTTTAGGAGGAGATGGTTTGACGAGGTTTTATCAAGCAGAGCGCTTTTTACGTGATGCTAAAATCGGTGAGATCGTAGCAGGAACTACTGAAGTTCAAAAAATGATAATTTATCGTTTCTCTGCTATGCTTCCCAGATATAATAGTTCTATAAGATTTAGATGGGATGAAGAAGTTAAAGCCCCATTAATATCAATGAAAGATTCTAAATTCAATGGTCTAGAATTGAACGAGGAAAATATTTTAAAAGTAATTGCTCACGATTACAAAATTAACCCTGGTTTATATATGACTCCAGATGATGTAAGAGAGGATATTGGAGGGGGAAGTCGTTCTACAATAAGGAAGATTTTTGATACTTTAGAGAATCAAAAATTAATTGTATGCCATAAAGATAGACAAGGCAAAATAGTATTGGTAAAAGCAACTTATGAGGGATTGCAAAAAGCTTTTCCAAAAGAGCATTATCAATGGTTTCCTGAATGGTATGATGATTCTGATAAATTCTAAATAAAAAATCTATCCTAAGTCTTTTTTTTCAATTTTTTTTTATTCTTATTAAAAATAGATTGAAGATTGATGGTTACTCTATTTCAAAATCTTCAATCATTGAGATTTTTTTATTAGAATCAATGGTAATAGCATTCAACTTTACGTCCTCATCAGTGCTATCCTCTTCATCGATCATTACAAAATAAAAAGTTTCTCCTTCTGTATCATACCCGACTTCCATCTCTCCACAATCCTCAGGTAATATTCCTTTAATGGGATCTGGAGCATTTTCCTTTAAAATCTCGAAGATAGTATCCTCGATTTTTTTCTGACCTTCTCTAATTTTCTTAATTGTTTCGAAGTCAAAATTTCCCATAGACTCTTGTGCTTTAGAATTTAAATCATTCCATTCTTGGAACATTTCTTTCAAATTAGGTTTTGAAGCCATACGAATACATTAATATTATCAAAAATAAAGGTTCTTATTATCACAAAAATAAAGAATAAAGGAACATTCTCTAAAATAATAATAGACATCAATAAATAATAGGTGAAATAATGAGTATCTCATTACCAAAACCAGAATTGAAAACGGAAAAAAGCCTTGAGGATTGTATTTATGAGCGGGAAAGTATAAGAAACTTTAAAGATAGAGTTATTGAGATTGAAAAAATCTCACAAATATTATGGGCCACTCAAGGGAAAAAAGGAGAAAAAAGAACAGTTCCTTCTGCAGGAGCAACTTATCCATTAGAAATTTATGTTGCTCTCAGAGATAGGGGATTTTTTAATTATGATGTTAAGAACCATACATTAGATTTAATTAAAGAAGAAAATTTGAATAAAAAACTTGCTAAAGCTTCCTTAGACCAATATTTTATTGCTGAAGCATATATGAATATAATAATTTGTGCAGAATTCTCAAGAACGACCATGAGGTATGGAGAAAGAGGTATTAGGTATGTATATATAGAGGTGGGACATTGTGCTCAAAATATTCACTTAGAGGCTGTCGCTTTAGGTTTAGTATCAGTACCGATTGGTGCTTTTGAAGATGATCAAGTAAAAAAAGTTCTTGAACTTCCTAAGAAAATTGAGCCTCTTTATATTATACCTATTGGATATTCTAAATAACTTGCTGAGCATCAAATTCTTTTTTTTCTATTGAAAAATACATAGCTTTGAATGGTAGTTCACGGATTTGAATTTGACCCAAATATTTCATCCCAATTCTCTCAGCAACTTTCCATATCCCTGTACTTTTAGAATTTATGTATGTAGATATTTTAGCTAAATTTAGCTTTAAAAAAGCATATTCTATGAGTTTTTTCATTGCTTCTATAGCAAATCCAAAACCCCTATATATAGGAAGCAATGAATAAAAGCAGATTGCTTCATTGATATTTGCTAAAAGCCTTAATCCACAAAAACCAATATATTCACTTGTATCTTTTTTTGTAATTATTAGGCTAATAATAGGATCTGAGGTTTTTTCAGAATGGAAGAACGATTGATATAAAAATACTGGGTTTTTCAAATCTGCTTTATTAATGATATATTTTAAGTTTTCAAAAATTAAATCATCTTTAATAATTTTCATAAAAAACTCAAAATCCTCTTGAGAGAATGGTCTAAGATTAAGCCTTTTACTCTCTATAGTTTTGGGAAGATCCATCTGAATATTTGAAACTATAAAACATACGTTATTAAGTTTTTAAGGTAAATTAATATATATAATTTCAATTTAAATTCATATAATCTGTTTTACTTAAATGTCATATGACGAGAATCTTGTAAAAGATAGAATAAAAAACAGTATACTATACAATTCAATTATCTTTTTATTCTTTATATACTGGTTTTTCTACTCCTCAGTTGGTAATATTTTAATGTCTCTTGTGATATGTGTTATAATTTTTTTTATTATATTTGCTAATATCATTACGGAACGTAAAAAAAGATTTACCAGAAAGGAAATAATTATATATATACTACTTTTATTCATCCCATTTTCATTAATAGCAAATGCTATCTTATTTTATAATACTTCAATTATTATTTTTATTCCATTTAATAATTTGGTTGGAATAACCCATAACCATAATATTATTTTATTTTTACTTTATTTTTCAATTATCTTGCTAAAATTAATTGGAATTAGGATCTACTTCTCAAGAAATGTAAAATTCATTGAAGAAGGAAAAGGAGATGAAATATTTCAATTTTTCACGAGGAATATAAATTATAAAAAGATAATCCTTTTAATTATTCTATTTCCTTTATTAGCTTTTGTTGAAGAATTGATCTATAGAACTCTCCTACTTAGTGTTTTAACTTATTATCTAAACTGGGAGTATTTTTTGAGTGTTATTTTCATTTCAGTTCTTTTTGGATTAGTTCATTTCTCTACTTCACAGAACTGGGGGCATGTAATTTCCACAGTTATATCTTCTATTATATATTCTCTTGCTCTAATACAATTAGGTTTATTATATCCTTGGATATTCCACTTATCCACAAATTTATTCGTTCTTTTATTCTATTATCAAGGAAAGAAGAAATACTCTCTCCAGAAATTATCTGAAAACCAGTTGAAATAATTTGACTAATACTTGAATCCATTAACAAATTTTTTAAACTTAAGATCAGAAGGGATCTTATGATTCATAAAATTCTAATTCTTACCGGAGATTATGTTGATGATTATGAATTAATGGTGCCTTATTCTGTTCTTACTATGTTTGGATGTGAGGTTAAAATAATTTGTCCTGGTAGGGGAAAGGGTGAGTTCATTAAAACGGCAATTCATTATATTTCAATAGAAGATTGGGATTTAGCTTTAAAGAGAAAACCTATTACCTACTCAGAATCACTTGGACACCCGTATAGATTAACTGATGATTTTGATTGGGAAAATGTTGAGAAAGAAGTTGAAAATTATAATGGATTGATTATTCCAGGTGGAAGAGCTCCAGAATATTTATCATTAATTCCAAAGGTTCAAAAACTTGTTTTTCATTTTATGGACAAAAATAAACCAATCGGTGCAATTTGCCATGGTCCTCAAGTCTTAGCTCATACTGATGCTGCTTATAAAAAAATTGATTATTTAAAAGATAAGAAAATCTATCCGTATCCTTCTATTGCTCTGGAGTGCACTTTACAAGGAGCAATAGTAGAGGATGAATATCCTGGTAATATTGCCTATACGCAAGATAAATTAGTAACCGCTCCATCTTGGGATGGATTACCTGATTTCATGAAACAATTTCTCAAACTGCTAGATTTAAATACATTACCTTAAAATCTTACTGTATGTTATTTTACACCCTAACATACATTTTTTAAAATATCTATTATTGAGACTAAAAAAAATGAAAATTGAATTTCGAGAAGCTAAAAGCATTATCACAAAGAGTAATATTCCTTCAATTGATTATGTTATAAATCCCTATACAGGATGCCAACATGGTTGCATTTACTGCTATGCTGAATTTATGATAAGATTTACAGGGCATAAGGGTGATAAATGGGGGCAATTCTTAGATATAAAAACTTTTAATTTGGATAAAATTAAGCCACAGAGATACAATGGAAAAGTAATTCTATTAAGTTCAGTAACAGATCCATATCTACCCTTAGAAAAGAAATATCAAAATACAAGAAAAATATTAGAAAAGTTAGTTGGAACTGAAGCTGAAATTTCAATTCTCACTAAATCGAAATTGGTTGTTAGAGATATTGATTTATTCAAGAAGTTTAAAAATATTAGAGTTGGTATTTCAATTAGTACTTTAGATGAAAATTTTGCAAGCGTTATTGAACGGGTAGCATCAAAACCTTTGGATCGATTAAATGCTATTAAACAAATTTATAACGAGGGCATTGAAACATATACATTTGTATCACCATTTTTTCCAGGAATAACTAATTTTAAAGCTATTATTGAGGAGAGTAAGGATTATACCACCCGTTTCCTTTTTGAGAATTTAAATTTTAGGCCTCATAATATCCCTAGAATAATGAAAATAATTCGAGAATACTATCCAGAATTACTATTGAATTATAAAGAAATCCAAAAAGATGTAAGTTATTGGGATAATCTTGAGGTTGAGATTAAAAATTATTGTGATCTAAAGGATCTTAATTATGAGATTGAATTCCACCATGGAGGTTTTTCAAAAAGTTAAAAAAAAATTTTAAATATACATAATTAAAAGGAATTTTATAACCAGATGCCTAGTAGTGTATTTTCTCACCAAGCACCCGGATTGTTGATAAAAATAAAATACCCTAGAAAGTTTGATGGGGCTGCTTTATGTATCAGCACATTCGTACCTGATCTTAATCTAATTATTAATCCTTTCCTAACATTTGATTTTAGAATTATAACTCATAGTCTATTAGGACTAATAATTTTTACCTTACCATTGACTTTAATCTTAACAATGGCATTTTCTAGGTACATTGGTCCATTTATTGCTGATATTGCGAAAAGAGGTAATAGAATATACAAACCATTGAAATTTTATGGTTTAGATGATTGGGATAATTTTAAAAAAAAAAAATTTAATAAAAAGTATTTTGTAGTTGCATCTTATTCTACCCTTATTGGAGGTCTAACACATCTTTTACTTGATCTTCCAGCTCATGAATATTCTCTAATGTTTTTTCCATTAGTAATGCAAAATCCGGATTTTTTATTATATTCTATCATAGATTTTGGCATTATTAATATTGGCCCAATACAAATCCATGCTGATTTGACAGTATACCAACTTATTTGGTTTATTGAATCACTGATTACGTTAGTTATAGCTCTTTATCTTCTGAGATATATTAAGAAAAAGAATTTAATTACTAAATGGTATAGTAAGACTGATTTTTAGTTTACACTTTTACCAAATTACCGTACCTTTTACTAATATCTTGATTTGTTTAGATATTTGTCGAATTAGAAATTTTAAGATAAAGTTTTTAATTTACTTTAAAGTTTAGAAATATGAAAACATATGTCAGAAAGGAGCGATAATGTAAAGATAATTAGCCCTACAATCTCAAAATTTCAAGAAAGCATTAAGGTTAATAAAGATAAGGCAATATCAGAATTTTGGAAAAAAATAGAAAAATTAGGAACTCCTCTTTTTGAAGAAATTGAAGGAGATGATAAGTATAATATCATTACTTTTTTAGTTCAAGAAGATGGAGAGGTAGGTAATATTATTTGTAACAACATGTTTGTTATTGAAGATATAAGAGATGGTTTACTTCAAAGAATTGAAGATACAAACATTTATTTCAAATCTTATAGAATTCTTAAAGGGATCAGAGAAATATATTGTTTAAGCAAAAATAATCCACTTGAACCAAAAAATCCTTCTGAGAATATGGTTAAGTATGTAGACTTAATTTTTCATGACCCTTCTAACTCAAAAAAATCAATCCTTAAGGTTGACAAAATTTGCTTTCCGATTAATGAAATTGTATCTCCTGATGCCCCTCCCCAACCTTATTATGGTGAAAGAACCAATATAGATCAAGGTAAAGTAGAAGAATTTACATCCGACAGTGGAATACTTGAAATAGAACGTCAAATCTTAGTCTACACACCCCCAAATTACTCTAAAAACCATAATCCTTATCATTTTCTTCTAATATTTGATGGGATACTCTTTGAAGAGCGAGCTAAAGTTTCTTCCACATTAGACAATCTCATTGCAGATGATAAAATTCCTCCCGTAGTTGCGATTATGATAGAAAATTTCATACCAACAAATGTTGTTCTAAGATCCAGTGAATTAGTGCCTAATTCAAAATTTTTGAAATATATCATTAAAGAATTATTACCTTGGGCACATGAAAACTATAATATCACATCAGATCCGTCTCATTCAATAATTGCTGGTGCTAGTTTAGGAGGTCTAGCAGCTAGTTCAATAGCTTTTAAAAATCCAGAGTTTTTTACTAATGTCTTGTCCATGTCAGGATCCTATGGATGGTATCCGGGAGCCGAATACTGGATTCAAATGGTAAAGGATATTAAAGATCTTGAACGATGGTGGTCAGAAGAGGATGAAAAGGAGGGGGAATGGCTTGTACGTCAATTCTCCCAATCAGAAAAATTACCCTTAAAATTTTATCTTGATGTGGGAGTTCTTGAAAAAAATGATCCCAATCAACTTTTTATATCTAATCGTCATTTTCGTAATGTTTTAAAGACTAAAGGTTATCCTGTTTCCTATGTGGAATTTTTAGGAGGACATGACTTTGTATGTTGGCGTGGTTCAATTGCAGACGGGCTTATTTATCTTATTGGAAAATAGAAATAAACATAAAACTCTTTTTTTTGAATTGATATTTTATATTAATTAAGAATAATTGCTCGAGAAAACAATTTGAATTCAACCTTAAAAATTAGCAGAAGACAGGAAATCACCGCTTATTTATTATTAATGCTAACTATGGTTATTTGGGGTGGTACTTGGCCAATTGGGAAATGGATAGTAGATCCCTTATATGGACCAACTATTCCTCCATTTATGATAGCCGTAATTCGATATTTCTTAGCAGTAGCTTGCTTTTTTATAATTCTTAAAATTAAAGAAGGAACTATAAATTGCCATTTTGCAAAGAAAAATTGGAAAATTTTGTTATTGATGGGACTATTATCGGTCACTATTTACCAAATAGGGTATCTTATTGGGGAAATATTTACCGCAGCAAGTGATGCTAGTATTATGGTCGCTACAAATGCTATATGGGTTGTAATTCTTTCTAGTCTCTTCTTAAAAACAGAATTTTATAATTGGAAAAAAATTATTGGAACTCTAATGGCTTTTGTTGCGGTTATATTTGTCGTTGGATTTTCACCAAATGTAAATGTCTCAAATCGATTATTTGGAGATATTTTAATTTTAATTGCTGCATTTGCTTATGCTACATATACTGTTATATCTCGGCATTTTATGAATAAAGTGAATGAAAATACTGAATTATCTAATCCTAGCTCTTTATGGATAATTACTTGGGTATCTTTTTTTGGTTTTTTAACAACTGCTCCTTTAGTTTTCATTTTCAGCCCTGAATATCTTAATCCGTTGCAATATTTGAGTATTGATTCTCGAATTTGGATAGGAATTTTATATTTAGCCTTTTTATCTACAATAGGTGCCTATACTTTCTATTTAGAGGGCGTTAAACGACTAGATGCTAGCAGAGCAGCTATATTTCAAACATTAGTACCTTTATTTGGGGTTATTTTTTCTGCTCTCTTTTTACAAGAACAATTCGATGTTTTTATCTACCCCTTTTCCTTATTATTAGTAATTCTAGGAATTACTCTTGTAAATCTTAAGATTTCTCGTTTAAAAAAGGGGAATGACAAATAAATATGAATATTATCATTTTTTAAAAATATAGAAAAAAAGAATAATTATTTTTTATATATTTCATAACTAATTGGTTTTAATCTCTTTCTTTCTTCTCAATGTTAACCCTATTATTCCTAAAGCTATAAACGCCAATATTAAAATTGGAAAAGGTCCGGGAATGCCTTTAGATTTTTTATAAACTAGAACGGAAGAAGAGCCAGTGTGTCCAAGGCTATCAATTGCGTAAAATGTAATATTAACCGCCCCATTTGTTAAAGCTCTCCATTCATCTTCATCAATACTTCCTGTATATGATGTAATTGGTATATTAGTTATGCCATTATCCAAAGTGTACCAAACTGATATTAAATGAATCTCTGTAACTATGATATCAAAATTAGGTAATGTCCCTATAAATTCCTGATTTGGATTCGGATCATTTATAATTATAACTGGGTCTGTTGTATCTTTATAAATAGAAACTGCATCAGTACCAATAAGACTTACTGAATTATTTGCATAAAATCTAAGAGTATATGTGCCATCGTCTAAATCATTCCATAGAGTGAGGTTAATTTGCCCAGAAGTTCCACATAAAGTATTAGTCATACCGTTATCAAAAGAATACCATATAGAAACACTATCTGAGCTTACTGTAAGGCTAAAAAAAGGAGCTATGTCTGAAAAGCCTTGATTCATTGTGGGAAAAATTATATCTACTGTAGGAGGTGTAAAAGTGTATTCAGGAGTCCATTCACATGAATAGAAATCTAATATTCCAAGTGTATTATAAGGAAAATTTAATAAATTAACATCATGAACGAAATATAACCGACTGTGAAAGAGAAAGGCATGAGGATATAAATCTGAAGATAAATATATTTGTATATCATGATAAATGGTATTTCTAGCTCCATCATCCGTTGTTTCTATAGCGTCTTCTAAATTTGATTGTAACAATGGATCATTGACTAAAGCCCAATTACTCACTGAAGTATTAGAAAATAGAGGGTTGATCATGTTAGACACCTCAAAATAATCAGGACCCCACCCTGAACTAAAAATATTCAAAGAATTTTTAGAGTTTTGAGTGATATCCACCCATTCAAGATAACTAACTGGATCATCCAGAATTGTGATACCAATATTATCACACCAATCCACTAAAACAGGGTATAAATCTGCCCAAAATCCAGTGCCATAGTATGTGTAGTTAAATGTCCCTAGATTCGCAGCTTCCCAAGCGGTATCATAGGGGTCATCATTAGCAGTAAGTCCGCTTGTATCAATTCTAGGATCATCGATTAATGTTTGTCTAGCAATCGTTAGATTATAATAAGGAGCTATGCTAGAACAATTATAATAGGCATCCCCAAAACCAGAAGAAATAGGACTACAAGCTCTCACAGCATGATTATCTCGCATTTCTTGGATAATATGTGAATAATTAATCGCATACGAAATTGCTTTTCTCCACGTAACATTAATTTTGACATTATTCATTCCAATATAATAGTAAACTAGCCCTGAGGTTGGAGCTTCTGCAAATATAATATCTGGATCCGCTGCAAAAGTAGAATAATACGGAACCGATGGGGAAACTAGGTAGTCAATAATACGAGTTAGCATGGCATTATTTCTTGCAGTAGAATCTCCGATGATTTGAAATTTCATTTCTGTAATATTTGCTTCTCCTCTCCAATAACTATCAAAAGCATGAAAATTTACTTCAATACCAGAATTATAATTATCATATTCAAAAGGGCCTGTACCAACTAAATCTCCAGTAGAAAGATCAATATAATCATTTTGTGAATGTGATGAAGGAGAAATCATTTGAGCGGTAGTCATACATAATAAATCCAAAAAGGGACTATAAGGACTGTTAAGGTGGATGGTTAAATTATATTCGTTAACATAATCAATTTGCTTCATAATACTAGTACCATTATTAAATTTCCATAAAGGACTAGGAGTAGCTGAAATCATAGTATCTGGAAGCGTTCCAGTGGCGTTGATCAAATAATTGATTCTCTCTAAATTCCATTTTACAGCACTTGAATTGAAGGGAGTGCTATCATGGAATATAAGGCCTTCTCTAAGTTTAAGACGCAGAGTAGTCTCGTCTTCCCACCAATATGATTCGGCGAGCCAATTGAGTCTAGGCATGTTAGGATCAGTCAAATTATATCTAAAGAGACCTTCACAAACCTGATCTATAACATTCCAAGAAGATATATCCCAAGAATCGACTGGATCTATAGTAATTGGTCCTGAAGGTACACCAACAGTGAAAGGAATAAATGTTATATCACTTGTATCAAGATAAGATTCAGGGTCATTCATTTTGGTAACAGAATCGTTGGAATTTTGGAAATAAAAGTGTAGAAAGCTAAAACTCGTTAATACTAAGAGTCCTATAAAAGTATAGATAAATTTTTTTGAGTTTCTCGACATTTTAATCATTTTTCTTTTTAATATATTTTTATAATAAAATCCTTTAAAATGATATAAAAAGATTTTAGCGAGAATAACCGGTAAATCTTAAAAAATGGTAGTAATAGATATATTTTGGTGGTAGAAATTTATGAATTATTTGTAAAAATAAAATATTTAGAGACTTTATCTTAGATCTGTTGAGTCATCAAGATTTATAGATCATCAACTACACGTTTTTATATTTGAATTTTTTTGTCCTAATTAGAAGATGAATGAGAAAAAAGATTTGTATGATCTTTTAGGGGTTGTTAAAGATTCTACAGAAGAAGAGATTAAGTTAGCGTATAGAAAATTAGCCAAAAAATATCATCCCGATCTTAACAAAACAGATCCTCTAGCAAAAAAGAAATTCATAGAAATAAAGGAAGCATACGATACCTTAAGAGATCCAGTAAAACGTAGAAGATATGATCGAGCAAAGTTTAATCCTCAAAGCTCAGATTGGAGTGATCTCTTTAGAAGTAATAATTATAGAAGTTTCATTGAAATAATGAGAAGAATTTATAGAAACTCAACTCCTTATTATAAACCTCCTCCTGAGGGTATGTATATCTAATTCAGATATTTAACTTATCTAGTTTAGATATATCGATTTTTCTACTATTTCTTGTTTATCTTAAAACTACACTTTTTAATATACTGGAAGGTGTTGTTATCTTTATTTGATACCACCTTCAAAATAATATAGTATTAAAAAATGAATAAAAAAAAAAAATTAAAATAATAAAACTATAGTATTATTATGACAGCAATGATTCAAGAAATGGGTAATTGTGAAGAATGTGAGGCGGAAATTAATCTTGCTGAAGCATGGAGAGTAGATGAGAAATACTATTGTCAACGTTGCTTTGAAAAATTAAACCTCTAATTTTAACACGTTCACTTCTAGGTAAATCGATTCAAAGTATTAAAGCAAAATCTTAAAGTAAAGATCATATTATTTTTAACAAAAATATATTTAATTTTAGATTTCATTATTACTTTTAAATTGAATATAATGATTATAATTTAATTCTACTTTAAATGAAATTATGTCTGACTCTTCAAAACCTGGCGAAATTAATAAAATAAAATCGGAATATAATAAAAAATTAAAAGATTTGGAAGCTAATTTAGCAATGAAACATAAAGAGTTGAATCAGATTGATAGAGCTATTTTGCACGATAAAAAAAAAATAAATCATTCTGGTCTTTCTAAATTAAAATCAAAAAAAGCAGAATTAAATGCAACCATGACTCTCTTAAAAAAGGAGATTATCAAAGTCAATAAAGAAAAAATCAAAAAACTGAGAAAACTATAATCCATTTCCTTCGACGTGAAAGAATCAATTATCCTAATACAATTACCCGAAAATAATTTATTATTTTTTCTGTATATAATCGCTTAAAGATCTGAAATTTGGTTTTAATTAAGGTAGTTTAAATAGAAAAAGAATTAAGTAAATTAGATATTAAGTTGTTTCTTTTCGTTTAATGAAATACATATAAGCGATACCTATTACAACCATTGCTCCCGTCACGGATCCAACTACGATAACAGCTATAACTACTGGATCTAATCCATCTGGTCTTCTAGGAGCGATTGGTAAATAATCAATACTTCCCGCAGAACCCCCTATATGCGTATAAGGGGTATCCACAATTCCATCTTTATTATTATCTAGCCCTGTATGATTATCCCAGTAATTACCAATAGTACTAGTATTCCACTTATTATCAGCTCCATTATCAATTGCGTGCTTTAAATTTTCTACAAACAAGTTCTCAGAGAGTGAATTGTTATCAGAATTTGAATCAATACATACTCCAACAGTATTTTCAGATATGAGATTATCTATAATCATATTAAATTTACTTTCATCCCCTTCACCACCACCAGTTAAATATATTCCAAACATTAGATTTTCGCTGATACCATTTCCTGTTATTACATTAAAATTACAATTAGAGTCTAAATATAATCCTTCAGAGCTATTTCGTATTGTATTTTCTATAAAAGTGTTTTTAATGCAATATGATTCAAGATAGACTCCAAATAAAACGTTATTTTCTATTAGGTTTTTTGAAATCATATTATTTCTGCTATAATATTCAAGATCAATCCCTCTTTCTCCATTATTGTTTATAGTATTGTCCGAAACTGTATTGTATCCACAATAATCATATAACTCAATCCCATAATATGCATTTTCATTTACGATGTTTTCCTTGATTATTGTATTATTTGAATGCCAATGTAATGAGATCCCTACTCCACCATTCTGATTTGCTGTATTTCCAAATATGGTGTTGTTGTTATTTTCCTCATAGAAATATATACCACTATCATCATTATTATTTACTATATTCTCTGAAATGGTATTATTACTGCATTTATAGACTAGAGCTATTCCCGCATAACCATTATTAGAACAGTTGTTGTTGAATATTACCGAATTATTCACAAAGTCTAAATAGATTCCATAATCAGGAGAATTATAAATTTTGCAGTTTTGGATTATGAAAAAAACATTTGAGTCTTGAATGTAAATACCATATCCAGTGGGAGAACTACTTGCATCAATAGTGACATTTTCAATTTTATATGGATTACTCCATGAGCCATCACCACTACACCAATCATAACTTGTTGTAGTAGACCAATTCCCTGGAATACTCCCATCAATATGAATGAAATTAACAGTATACTCTGCTGAGACATGTGGATTATCTATAAATGAACTAATATCATTCTTGGAATTATATTTGTAACTAAGAATTAAAGGGAAGATAAACCCAATAATTAATAATATCGTTATTTTTTTATTTTTGATTTTCATATTCCTAATTTTAATTATTATTTTAATATTAATGGTAAGAAAAACATGTATATAATGATATAGATCTAATATTCCCCCTTAATAAGATACCCAATCTATGATTATTTAATGGGAATAAGGGATGAAATTATAGAAATATTCCAAAAATTTTTTTTATAGAGTTTAGTAACTAAACATAATATGATCAATAACAAAGAGCTTATTAATAAAATTCTTGAGACCATCAGTAAACTAACATTTCTTGATAGAAGAAGAAAAATCACATACCAAGATATTAGACTTTATCCTTCAGAGATTCATCTTTTGTTATTCATTTATCATATTCAAGACACAAATATAACAAAAATTGCTGATCGGCTCGGTTTAACTAAAGGAGCGATTTCTCAAACTCTCTCTCGCCTTCATAAGAAGGGAATAATTATAAAAAGAACTGACCATTCTAAAAAGAATGAATTACAAGTCCAATTTACAAAGAAAGGGCAATCGTTAATGGACCATGTAATTGAATTTAGAAAATCTCTCGAAACAAAATATCTAAATTTCTTGAAAACTAAATCCGATAAAGAAAAGCAAATTATTTCTGATTTTCTTGATACATTAGTCTCAATAATGGATCATAATAAAACTTAGGTCCTATACAATAGTGTCTAATTATTATAGAAATCTTTTTAAGTAATTTTAATCTTATTCTTCATAGTGTTTAGATACTAAACACAAAATTAAATGCATCAAAATCATTTAGGTGTTAAATATAAATACTACTAAATCAGAAAAAATAGTACAAAAATATTTCCAGAATAAATCAAAATATTTGAGAAAAATACAAGAATTTTCAGGAACTATTAGTGCGACTCCTGAGAAAATCTTTCCACTTTTATGTCCTGCTCGTGAAGCCGATTGGATTCCTGGATGGGATTCGGAATTAATCTATACAGAATCTGGTTACGCTGAAGACAAATGTGTATTTCGCACTAATAAATCTAACACTGCAGGTGAAGGATTATGGATTTTTACTGGATTCAAACTTAATGAATATGTAGAATTTGTAAAATTCCAAAAAGATATATTATTACATTGTAGGATAAGCTTAACTCAAAATGAAGATGGAACAACAACCAAAACCTGGAAAACAATCTCAACAGCATTAACAGAAGAAGGAAATAAGAAAATTGAAAGTATGATAGATGATAAAAACCACAATCCTGTTATTCACTTGATGGAATATTACCTGAAAAATGGAAAAATAATCTCAAAAAGTTCGCTAATAAAGAATAAGATACATGGTCAACATTAATGATTCTGAGTTCCCAAAATAAATTTTTTTAATTCCTATTTTTATGCAAGAAAACTAATTGAGTGTTCTGGCCTTTAATTATAATAAGATATATTAAAGTCTAAACAAAAAAAATAAGGATTTTATAATGAAATGTTGTTACATTTCATTTCTGTGCGTTACGACAACATTTTTCACGAAAGTATGGGTAGATTTTACAAAGTTTAGTAATGCTTCGAGTTAATTCATTATCACCACATAAATTCTCTCCGTGATATTTACAGAGAATAATTACAAGTTGATTTATAGTATCTTTCAGTCTGTCACATACTTTCAATTGCAGATCAGGCACTGTTTCATCAAACTCAAGGTCAGGGAGATCTATATTAATTCCTTGATTCACTGTATCTGGATTTAAGAATTGATTAATAGTATCTAAATTCATAAATATTATTCCCCAATCTGGAATTTTAGGAGAACAACAAGCGAAACAGCAATATTTCCTAAATAAATTATAGTATTTACATAAAGCTGAAATAGTTTTGTAAAGATCACTTTCACAGAAGTCAAGTTTTTTATCAGCTGTATATTCACATAGATATTTGATTATATGTTTTATTCGTTTCTTGAGAGCTTCACAAAATGAACTCCGATATTTTAAAATCAGCTCAGTAATTTCTTGCATTCCTTCATCTGGACTTGAAATTTGCTTTAATGTCCCGAGACTTTCCATAAACTCGTTTTTTTCATCTTTATTCATTCAATTTCACCTATTATTTTATGTTATTGAGAATCCAATTGCTTTTTTATTCCAATGATGATGAGAACTACTACTATCAACAATGGTTCTATCATATGCCCATATAGTTAGAGTATATCCACATGGATCTAAATCATTAGTAGGTAAACTCCAAGAAGTTTGTGCGTCTCCTTGATCTGCTAATGAATCATAATTACGGAATGGTTCAAAATCTGTTGGATGACCATGATAGTGAGTTTTAGGTTGTAATTCCAATCGCCATCTCCAAAAATTATTATTTAATGCGCGTAATTCTCCTTGAAGCATTGTACCTTTTGCAAATTTTCTACAATCTCCCCCTGATAGTATTAAATCTAATGAATAGTTTGTATCTATAACAACATTCGCGGTAGGGCTTACAGAAAAACCAGTATTATCAAGTGTAATTGTCACAATTTCAGAATAGTGAATAACACTGCTGGGTGTAATAGGATAGTCTTCTGTATATGCTACCCTTATATCATAGACTCCCTCTAAAGACCCTGTGCTCCAAGTGGAAAGGTGATTTAATCGCTCTAATATAGGTGGTGTTGCATTTGGATTTTCCAAATAAGGAAACCAACCGTCTGGACTATTTATAGGTACAGTTTCCTTTGGGTATAAAGGATCATTAATATCCGGATGCATGAGTTCAAAAGCGACATCATGACAAACTGGTAGCCAATCTGTAGTACCATGTTTAGAATATTGTACTTGAAAATATACAGATCCAGGGACTCCTGTATTATATATTCTCCCTCGAATATTGACGTTTCCTCCAAAGGGTCGATTGGTGCAAGCTGGATATCTAGAGGTCGTATCAAAAAATAATGAAGGATACGCTAAATAGGTATCAGAACTAATAACTTCAATTGGTACACCCCCAACATCATAAATTAAACTCATCAGCTCTGTTGAAGAACTTCCAGAGCGGATTTGAACTAGGGAAGTACATCGATTTCCCCATGTATGGAGCTCATCAGGATCTACTACAGAAGGGGGAGCATTCCAAGATAAAACTGCACGTATCTTAATTATATTCGGACTACTACACTCACTTAGATGTTGAGTGAAATTAGCTGGAAAAGGAATACTATAATATAATCCTTCATCAGGTATATTCGCAATATCATGTACATTAATGCTTACTGTTCCAAGATATTCATCAAAATTGCCATTATTATTCCAGTCTGCCCAAAAAGCTATATGTTCTTCAGTTCCCATTTCACATAAATTTCCCCCATAACCCAAAGGTTTTTTCACATGGACTATTGCTCCAAGAATATCACTTGAAGTATTAAGTCCAACGCATATAAGTTCCTCATAAGAAGTGTTAGCCTCTTCATCTAAAAGAAAAGTTTTAACTTTATCGATATCAATCTTAAATTTATCTAATAAAGAGGGATCAAACTTCACTGACATGTGAAACTTGGGTATATCTTCTTTTAATACTTGAATAAGAGGTGTATAAAATGTACGATGATCTGGAATATCAGCTTTCTTATATTTTGGTAATAATTTTTCTAAAAGAATAGGTACAGGTTTGAGCTTAGGAAGAGCCGCGTTAAGATCAAGACTTTGTAAAATATCAACTTCTTTTTTAATGATACTTTCCTGTAGTAGGCAATATAATGTATTTTTTGGAGAAATTTGTATACTTACATCAAGAACATTTCCAAAATATGGAGTATCATTAGGATCTAATGAAGG
>JAEOTV010000280.1 GCA_016839635.1 Promethearchaeota archaeon
GTAATACCTGTTGAGCGAAAATGATTATCGTCAACAATTACATATTTTAAACCCACTTTACTTAAAAAGGATGGATAATTTGGTTCCCAAACTCTCTCAGATAGCCACGCACCTCTTACTTCTAATCTGAATTCTTTTTCGATTAGGTTTGATAGAAGTTTTATTTGTGCAATTTTATCTCTATTTGGAATAATCGCAAAAATAGGTTCATAATATCCACCACCAATTATTTCGATCTGACCTCTCTTTGCCATAATCTTTATTTTTTCTATAAATTCAGGTTTATTTTTCAGAAACCATTCTAATAGATTTCCGGAAAAATGTAGGGTGAATTTAATTTCACTATATTTAAACATGTGGTTAATAAGAGGTTTATAAGATTTTAGATAAATATCTTCATAAACAAAACCCATTTGATTAACAGGTTGATGGAAATGAAAGACTATAGGCAGATTTACGCTTGTATTACTTTTCAATTAGCGCTCCTCACTCTAGTTTTATAGTATTTAAAAATCTTGAGCAATTTGTGTTGTTCAATTTTAAAATATATTAAAATGGAAGTTTAAAGTTATTAAGAATCAAAAATTTAAAAAATGACCTAAATCTAATTGTTTTTTTTTAGTGTCATTTTTATTTATTTCATCAAAATTGAAATATTCACAAAAATCTTCTTTGATCAAGCCTTTTTGAATTAAATCTTCTTTTAATTCTTCAGTAGAATGAGTGTAAGTAGATGATAAATCATAATTATAGAACGCCTTTAGTGAATTCAAATCATGATTATTATTAAAATCAATCATTCTTTCAAAAAGTTCTTTATTATTTCCTTCTATTCCAATGAGATCTGCTCCTAAAGTATGACTAATAACTCTCACGGTTTCAGGATACTTAATCCTTTCATCATTCGGCACAGGTTTAATATCATCAAATTGAAACCATCTTGTTCCAACAATAATTAAAAGTGATTCTTCTGATTGATATTTTTCAATCTTTTTGATAAGATTCTCATCGCTAATATCGCTAGTGAAATCAAACTGAGTATTTTTTATTGGATTTAAGTCTTTAGGAGTTAATTCAAGTTTATTTCTTAAATATCCTCCAGTCTTAATGTTTAATAACCTTTGATGTATAAAATTATTATCTTCTAGAATTAATCCATCGGGTCTTCTTTTATCCTTATAAATATTTGGTTCTGCATAATACTTTTGATTAGGAATATTGTTTATTACTTTTGTTATAAGAGCATTTAGGTTTAAATGAGTATAAGTTCCAATCTCAAGATTCTCATCAATAGGAAATCTTTCTCTATGAGTATTAGTATTATTTTGAAAAACCTCTCTCTGTGAAATTTTTGAGACTGAAGGTGAACTTACACCATTTTTTTCTGCAATTTCTGAAATATTTAATTTAGTGTTTAAAATATCTTTGAGAATATTATTCCTGACGGTGTTAGTAATTGGCTCATGTGCTTTCCATGTTTTTTCATATACTTGTTTCGGTGTTGATTTTTTAGCTAATTGCCTAATATATTCAGTAGAAACATCGAAATCTCTTCCAATTTCGTTTAAAGAACGAGGATTTGGTTTATTGATTTCTTTTTTTAAAATTTGTGTAATATTCAAGGCAATTTCCTTTGGAATTTCAGTTGATATAGAAGGCCATATTTTATCATGGACATCTTTATGTATAAATTGTTTCGCGATTCTTTTAATTGAATCTGCTCCAACTTCTGGAAAACCTCGATGGATCTCTCTCAATGTTCGTGGATTTTCTTTTTGAGCTTCTTCTTTTAATGTTATTTTAATTTTAGATCTAATTTCTTTAGGAATTTTTTCAATTGCAGGCCAAAAATTTTTGTATTTCTCTGGATACATTTTTTTTGCCAAGTTTTTTATAGTCCATAATGATTCATCTGGAAATTCTTCTGAAATATTTCTTAAAGATCGAGGGGTTCCTTCTAGAACTTCTTTCTCAATCTGATTTCTAATTTTTTGTTTAGTTTTGAGATCAACTGTTCCACTTGTGGAAGGCCACATCCTTCTATAGGCATCTAGAGGTATTTCTTTTTTAGCAATTTTATCTATCATTGACTTTGATACCTCTGGAAATTCTTTTGCTATTTTATAGAGAGAATCATGTTGAACTCCCTCAGAATTTTTTACAACCTCCTTATTTAGTCGATTTATTATTCTCTCTTTGAATTCAACATCGAAGGATCTATCAAATCTCTTTTTGTATTCGACTTGATTCCCTTTAAAAACTTCTTTTAAAGCATAATTTCCAACAGTTTTTCTACTGACAAACAAGCCGTTAGCATATAAATTACTTGCTATCTCACTTTGAGATATATTTAAATTCTTGACTCTATCTTTAATATAATTAGAAATTTCCTGGTTAAATTGGATATCTTTTATTTTTTCGTTTATCTCAGGGTTATTCTCTACAACCCATTTTATAAAATCTTTTGTTAATTTCCTTCCATAATTAGGATAATTTCTAGTATCATTGTAATATTTTTTAAAAATGGATTGAATCTTAGGATTCATTAAATTACTATATGGTCTTGAAATTTCAATTCTGTTTTTATATGACGCTTTTAGGTCGAATTTTTTAAGTTGTAATTTATGTATTGGTTCCGTTTTAGGATTTACCCGTCGAGTTTCAATTTTATGTCGGGTTGGAGTTTTATGATCAGTGATTCGAGGTTGTAATTTATGTTTTGGTTCCATTTTAGGATTAATTTGTCGGGGGGCTATTTTGTGCCTTGTGGGAGCTTTTGGATCAAACTTTGGATGCTCAATTTTGTTTCTGGGAGGGATTGAAAGGTCTATTTTTTCTCTTTGGATTTTATTTCTTGGCTCTTTATTGATATCTATCTTTGAACGCTCGATTTTGTTTCTAGGTTTGTCTGGTTTATCGATATGAATTTTTAGATCCTTGTCATTATAAATAGGTGTTTCAATCTTAGATGTAATATCCTTGCTAAATTCCCTTTTTGGAGATTTTGATGAAAAATCCATTGTATTTTTAGTTTAGTTATTATTTTAATTTATTATACATTCAAACCCTTATAAAAAAAAAATTAGAAGTCTTTATGGTTTAAAGATTATTTGTCAAATTAAATTACACCGAGAGTGTAAGAATTCTAATTGTAAGTAAAGAAATAGATGGTTTATATGAGAAATTATTTTGATAAAAATTTATTCCAACAGGTCTTTAACTCTAACGAATTTAAAGGGTGGCTTCTTTCAAGAAGATGGTTTGGAGATAAATCCCTACTATCAAACTTATCGTTTAAAGTTTCGATAA
>JAEOTV010000086.1 GCA_016839635.1 Promethearchaeota archaeon
GTATCTCCAGAGGCTTTAGCATATTGCTTTAGTAAATCTCTTGTTATTCCATCAAATTCATTTTTTAATATTTGCCCGACTTTTAAATCTGAGATTTTAACCATTCTAATACCCTCCTTTACGAAAACCAGCAGAAATTGTAATATTACAAACTGGTTCATTATTTTGATTTTTAACATTTACTAAAAAGTCAGTAATGAACAACATGTTCTTTTCTATCAATCTAGCATCAATACATTTTCCTGTTACTGTTAGTTTATCTCCAGGTCTAACTTCAACACAGCCTTCCCAATTATATCGATTCCCTGCATGTATTAATTTACCTAAATCAAGCGCAAGCCCTCGTTCTCTGCCATCTTGATTTAGCTTAAACCCTAAGAGTAGCTTGTATATAGCTTTTATAGTATAAAAATTCGCAAAAGCATGACATGCAACTACACCTTGCTCCTCAGGACCGACATATTTTGGCTCAGTAATCCCATACACTTTAGCAAAATTTACCATATTTTTATATCTGATATTTATTGTTGTTGAGCCTGGTATATCCATCCCTTTAATATTATCAATTAGAAATTGAGCATTTTTTTTCATTTCTTCAATATCCAAGTTGATTTCACTCTTTTTTTATTGAATTTAATTATTATATTAATTATATTTTAAGTTCTATTTAATTAAAACTTTAATTTTAATCATAAAACTTAACAAAATTATAATAAAACCTTCACTAATTTACTTGAATGCTTTTTTATACGATTTTTGTATAAATTTTATCTTCTGGTTTCGTTGACTTAAAGTAATTTAAGATTCTAGGGGAATTTTTAGTTCCATTTAAAATAATACAAGAAATCTTATATTTATCAATTAGAGTTGTCACATAGGGATCAATTGGAGTGGTTTTTTCCTTAAGTAATTCATCTTTAGATAAAGATTCAATCATTTCACCTGATTTCTTCATGTCCTTGAATTTTGAAGTAGATATCTCTTTTATAACCTGATTTTTAACGTTTAAAATCCCATCAACATCCTTGATTAAAAAACATTCATTTAATCCAAGTTCTTTTGCTATAAATAATGATATTGAATCACTTGTAACATCCCAATTATGAGGCAACGTGTCATTTTCTTTTAAATATTCATAGGGTAGAAATATAGAGAACGTGTTATTAAGGTCCTTTAATCTATCATAGCTTTCGATAACCTTTAAGTTAGGAAATTTCTTACTTAGCTCTAATCCATTATAATTCATGGAGATAATCCCCATCCAATGAGCAATTTCTTCAGTGAACTTTAATTCGCTATATATTTTACGAATAAAATTAGCAAAGGAACCGCCTCCTGGAACTATGATAATTTTATTAATTAGTTTCTCATCATATAATAGGCTCAATTGAGAAATCGTAGATTTCAAATTTTCAAAATCATCCAAAATTTTGCCTCCAATTTTAAATACAGCAGTTTTATCTGTCATAATCTCATTTATATTTTAGATATTTGATTATATAATGCTCCCGCAACAGCAAAAGCTGAGGAGTTAATATTATCAGGAATATTTGTTAATTCCTGATAATTAATAATATTAATAAAGCCTAAATTTTGTAATGGTTTTCTTATTAAATAATCAGAAGATAAACCGGTTATAACAAATTCGGGATTATCATTAAATTCCTTGAATTTTACAGTAAGATTTTCCATAAAAGCTCTAATTTCTTTTATAATAATATCTAATTGTTTTTGATAAATAAAATTAGCTATTAAATCTAATTCCTCTTTTGAAATTGTTTCAATGTCCATACAAATTACCCTAGAAAGTCGAGCATAACAATTTTCTAAGACTTTTGAACGATTATCAGCAGTTTCATTAATATATTCTTCTTCCGTTATATTATTCAAGATTCTATGAACATCAGAAACTAAGGCAAATTTTTCAAATGAAACACGCACATTCTTTCCTTTATATGGAACATGATGAGTAATAGAGGGAATTGTAGCTCTTAAACCACCTGTGTAGATTAATTCGTGATTAATTAGACGAGAAATATCATCTTTCCCCTGTGGTACTGGAGTTGAATTCAAAATTGGAATAACATCAATTGTTGTTGATCCCGCATCAATTAAAATACACGATGGTATAAATTTTCCCAAAAATAAAGCAGATGACGCCCAATTGGCTGCCGCAATTAAAGAATAATTAGATTTAGCCATATCATAATTAATAAATTTACAGGTATTTGTAATGAATTTCATTTTCTCTTTATCAAAAACCTTTTCAAGCGCGTTTAAAATTATTAAAATTCCCTCTTTTTTAGTTTGGAATGCATCAGAAAGTTCAGCAGTAATGGTAACGGCAATATTATCAATATTTTCTACGTTATAGTTATTTTTTTCAAATAAATGTTCAATTACCCTACTTAACATCTCTGGGATTTCTTGAATAGTTTTTTCCCAGAATGGAAAATATTCTATATATGAATAGGACTCTTTAATTTTTTTGTCTTCAAGATGTAGTAAAGCCGCTTTCGTGTTTGCTCCTCCAATATCCAAGCCCAAAATGATTGTCATTCATAACCTCTGAATTTTTCTTTTAATAACCTAATTATTTCATCAAGATTCTCTCCAGTAAGGGCATTAGTCGAATAAAACTCATTTTCCTTTAGGTTTAATTTATCCTGTAAATATTGTATTTCTGAATCTTTAGCCAAATCCATTTTATTAAATATAACAATTATTTCTATTTTTCCTTCCTTTGAAAAATTATAGCTAATTTCATTAAATAATTCTACTTGAGATTCAACATCATAACCACATGCAGGTGTAGGGTCGAAGATAAAGAGGATTAAATCAGATATTAATCTTAATGCCAAAATTGCCTGCAATTCAATACTATTCCTCTTAGCCATAGGACGATCCAAAATCCCTGGAGTATCTAAACACTGTATTTTAATTTTATCAAATCTTCTTTCAATTTCTAAATGCCCCATTTTCAATTTTTTTGTGGTAAATGGATATTCTTTAACTTCTATTTTTTTATTTGTGGAGATATTTTTAACTATACTACTCTTCCCTACATTTGGATATCCAGCAATAACAACACATGGCATCGTATAATCAATTGAAGGAATTTCTCTTAAACGTCCTCTGATTTTATTTAAATATTCTAGATTTTTATTTTGCTTGTTAATAACTGACGATATCCTTCCAAAGGCTGCTCTCCGCAACTGATCACCCTCTTTTGGAGCTTCTATTCTATTTAATTTTCTACTATATTCTCGTCCAATACTTCTAAGAACTGGTAAAATGCCATTTATTTTTCCGAGAGTAAGTTTTAATTCATCGATATCAACTAAAATAGAAGCTAACTCTCTATAAAAATCCGGAAGATCGTCAATAATTGGAACCATTCTTATAATTTTTTGAATTCTATCTGTAAGCTCTTCAATAGCCACTTTTATTCGCTTAGACTCTTTCTTTTTTGCCTTAATTAATATCGGTGCATTCTGAGAGACCTGAGCAGAGCTTTTCATCCCTCTTTTAAAGGCAATATCTAAAAATTCTTTCGAATTTGGAACGTGATAGAATTTATTAAAAGGATTTTTCATTAAAACTCAATTTTTTTTGGATTAAGAGAAGGGAGTAAATTTATAATTTTTCACGTATCAAGGTTAATTTTTTCTCAAGTTCATAAATTTCTTTAGTAAAATTTACAACTTCCTTCGGTATTGATTTATATAATTCTAAAAGATATTCATATCTTCCTAAAAGTCTAGGAAATTTTCCCAATTTTTCTTCTTTTTCTGCCTTTTCTAAAAGTAAATCGATCTTTTCAAGTTTTTGCTTCATTTCTGGTGAGAGAACTTTTTGTTCTGCCAACTTTATATCAACATATCTTTTTTTTTCTGTTAAAACTTTTTCAGCACGTTTTTGGAGATCTTCCTCAGATTTAGTCTTTATAAATGTATCTTGTTTTTCGAATTTAACCAGATTTCTTAACTGGAATATTCGCTTTTTAATCATACCAATTTTCCCATGGTATCCTAGTTTTGAGTACATTTCTTTCGCTTCCTCTAATAATGAAATTGCTGATACGAAGTTTTTCTTATTAAACTCTTCTTTTGAACGATTTTCCAAGGTTTCTGCTTCTTTTTCTAGCTCATCAAAAGGTCCTGGCATAGTAAAAATCACATATTAATTTTAGTTATTAATAATATAATTTATCCAATAAGTTCATGATTTCTATTTTTTTAAAGATATTAAAAAATAAAAATTTAACAAAATTAGAATTTTTGAGAAATAAAAAATTTAAATCGTTATTGAATATAATCTAAATTTGATATTTGTTTCCAAACTTTAAAATAAAATCAGTGTGTACAGGTATTAATATGAAAAAGTTTACTGTTGGTATTTTAGGTGCCACAGGAATGGTTGGGCAAAATTATATTAAATTACTGCATGGCCATCCTTGGTTTAAAATTATAGATGTTGCGGCTTCTCCTAAATCGGCTGGAAAACCTTATAATGACGCCGTAAAGACTAGATGGCAGATGCCGATCTCAATTCCAGATAATGTTAAAAATCTCATTGTACGAGATGTTCAAGATTTCGAAAAAATTCCCCACAACCTTGATATTATTTTTTCTGCTATTACTATGCCTATAAAAAAGCAGATAAAAGAGCTAGAACTTAAATATGCCAATATGGGTTACCCCGTAATAAGTAATAATTCAGTTCATCGGTGGACTCCTGACGTACCAATGATTATTGGTGAAATTAACCATGAACATGTAAATATTATACCAATTCAACAAAAAAGTAGAGGTTTTTCAAGCGGCTTCATAGTTGTAAAACCTAATTGTTCACTTCAAAGTTATCTTACTCCTATTTCTGCTCTTGAAGAAGCAGGTTACAAAGTTTCTAAACTTATTATAACTACTTTACAAGCAGTTTCAGGAGCAGGCTATCCTGGTGTACCATCTTTAGATATTGTTGATAATATCGTTCCATATATAGATGGGGAAGAAGAGAAAACAGAAAAAGAACCATTGAAAATACTAGGGAAAATCGGAAAAACCGGAATCGAAAATGATAATACCATTAAAATAAGTGCAACTTGTACAAGAGTTCCAGTGTCCGATGGTCATACTGCGAGTGTAAATATAAAATTTAAAGAGAATATACCTTCGAAGGAAAAAATTATTCAAATTTGGTCCTCATTTAAATCACTTCCTCAGGAGTTAGATTTACCCTTTGCTCCAAAACAACCGATTATTTATTTAGAAAATATTGATAGACCCCAACCTAAGAAAGACAGAGATAATGATAAAGGAATGGCGGTTACAGTAGGTAGACTAAGAGAGGATAATGTTTTTGACTACAAATTCGTCTCTTTGAGTCATAATACAGTAAGAGGTGCTGCGGGTGGTGCTCTTTTAATTGCTGAATTATTAGTATCTAAAGGATTTATAAAATAGATACCAGCTTAAAACTCATGTTTATCTATTAATATTGGTAATAATAATTTTATAAGTGCTAATGTTCTCTTCTTTTTAATTAGTTTATAAAATGGGAATTCTGGATGAATCTTAAAATACCTCTCGTTCTTTAACATTTTCAATGTTTTAAACCGAGGCAAAAGAGAAAATTTTGAATGCCCAAAGATAAAGAATTTAATAATATTCTGAAGCAGAACTTTATCGAAAACAATAACTGAGGAAATATATCCAAATTTTTCTGCTACTTTTTCTTTAATTGAATCTATTGAATTATATTTAGTTGAGAAAAGCTCATCTTTTTCAATTTTTATCATATTTTTTAATGTGCTTTCCTCAAAGTTTAATAGAAATATGTGATTAAGTGAGTCTTTATGACTTTTATATTGCATTTTTTTCCCACTCTTGTTTTTCTCTTGATCAGTAATAATGAATAGGATTCTAGAATTTAATCCTATATAAAAATCAATGTAATTAAAAATTAAATCGGGAATTGCCCAATGTGAGAGTTTTTTAAGATTATAATTATACCCAAATAGTCGAATTATAAATCTAATTAATGTATTGTAAATTCTAGGCCGTGGAACCATATCCCAGTGAGTCTCAAAACTTCGATAACCAAATAAAGCTTTTTGAATTAAAAATTGTATGTTATCTTTTTTTAATGGAACAGTGAGTTCGAGTAAATCTGATATAAAAGATATTATGTCATTCTGCTTTATATAATATGAATTTTCAGTTTTTAATTTCATTTGAATTAATTTTAAATTGTCTTTTATGCTTGAATTATTTAAATCAATACCTACCTCATCTGGAGTTAGAAGATTAAATGTTAAATTAGATTTCCCTAATTTTGTTATTTGTTTCTGTAAATGGATTATCACTTTTATACCACTTCCATTAATGAATAAAGAAAGATTAAATTCAGGGAAAATTTCTTCTATATTTTTAAATAAGTTTTGGAGTTGGGTATTATCTAATAATAAAAAACTATTTCTAAGAAATTTGATAATAATGGGTTCAGGATAGATTAAAACTAAATTTTGATTAATAATTTTTTGGAGTAAATCCATGAATCGCTCTAGAAACTTATAAATTGAGAGCGCTTTTATCCCTTCACAATGTTTATTTATTAGTTCAATTACATTTTCTCTAAATAAACGAATTGACGATATTCGGACCTTTTTTTCTTTTAATATAGTTTTTTGCGCTTTATCAAATATTTCATCTAAGTTATCAATTTCTAGACTTTTTATTCTAAATATATTATTAGGTAGAGATTCTAGCGTCTCGTGAATGCCTGCTTTCTTAGTCTTATATAAGTATAAACTCTGAACCTTATTTTTTTTATCATCCTCTGATATCACTATATCAAGGATATTCTGTTGGTCATTTATAAATCTTGGATATAAGATCTCAAAAAATTGATATAAAAGATTAGCGTTTATAGAAATTGGACTGAGTGGTATTCTAAGATAATCCTTAATTTTCTCAGGATCTTGTAATATGTCCCTTTTCGCATTGAAATTTAATATTTTTAACCAATTATCCTTGAAATTTTGGTTGATCAATTAATTATAGCACCTCCCAGATTTTTAACTTATCATTTAAATCCCCATTGATCCAAAATCTGTTAATATTTGTAAGTAAATTTAGATTAGGGACCTTATTTTTACCAAAATATTTCAATATTAATTCCAAGCAATTGAAAATATTAGGGGGACAACCAGGTAATTCTAATATATTTTTATTTTGTTTTACCTTAATTTTTGTTTTGTTTTCCGATATAGATTCCTTTAAAACCTTATTTTTTGCTCCTTCTAGCATACTTTTTTTAGATTCAATGATTAATTTTCGAAATTTGTAATTTTTTGTTGTATTTATGGCGCAATCTCCAAAAGTGAAATAATTGTTCACCTTTTTTGGCTCTATTGGGTTTTGACCAATTAAAAAGGAATTTCCGACATTGTATTTTAGATCTTTTTCCATGTATGTTTTCATGAAATTTAATAAGTGGTAAGCTTGTTTAAAGCATCCTGAACAGAGTTTACCTGATTTAATGTCAAAATTTCTCACTTTGATATTTTCAAGCTCTGATACGCATAACTCAATATAGGTCTTAATGTCTTCGACTTTTTCTCCCAAAATTTTGATATTAGATAATTTTGGAACATCCATATTTCTGTTTTTTGCTTCTATTATTAATTCACTAGTCTCGGTTTCAAGATTTAATGCATTTAATGTAACCATATCAACGGAAATTGTGTCATCTCCAATAATCATTAAATTAGTCGTTTTTATTTTAGAATCCTTATATATATAAGGTCCAGCACCTTCCATGATAAAAAACATATCATTAATAATTAAATTGGGGCTTTTAATTGCATAAACATCTAAAATATTCGAAATTAAATCTTTCTTGTATTGATTTTGAGATACATTTTCCACTACATTCTTTCTAATTACTCGATATTTCGGAGGAATGATTGAATATAAGTTCAATAAAGATAAATTTAGATTAAATATTGGATTTACGTTAATTTGATTAACAGATATAAATTTATTTGAATTAAGAATGATGTTTGGGACAAAATACTCATTATCGTTTATTTTTACAGTTGTAAGTGTTTCAAACTTGAATTGCTTTAATTTATCTTGACCAATATCCTTGTTATCATAAATATCACTATTATCGAGAAATACTAATTCTGCCCCAAGATTATCAAAATATTCTTTTAGATGTAATAAATCTGAAATAATTTTAATAGGTATTCCCCGAACTGGAAAACTACCTAAATAGATTTTATTAGCTCCAGCTTCTTTACAAGATTTGATAAGTGCTTCTAGGACATCGAAATTTATGTTTGTTGGAAATCCTCCCGGCAGATTTAAATTAAACTTAATAAAAACTTGATCTTCTTTGCTAATAAAATTAGAAATCCCTCCAAGTTGTTCAATTCCTTTTAACAAACTTTCTTTTGGGGTAATTCCTTTACTTATCACAACTTCAGTTTTCTTTGATCTTGATTGGGTTAACATAAAGAATGTAGTATCGCAATTCATTTATAAAATTAATAATATAAAATAATGAAAGAATT
Organism: Promethearchaeota archaeon; assembly: GCA_016839635.1. The sequence continues at coordinate 8,582 of JAEOTV010000086.1, forward strand.
GAATTTTAAGTTAAGTAATAGGAAAAATGATAAAAATAAATCTTGAAGATGATTTAAATAAAATTTCTTCTGATAAAATTGGAATAGATATGGGACAGACTCTTTCGAAATTTGTATATCTGGAAGAGAATGAATTAAATTTATATTCATTACCAGCACAAACAAACGTCTCCACACTCGAAAGATTCTTAAAATCTAAAGAAGGCCATTTCAATACCTTCAATTTTACAGGAGGAAAGAGCTTTGATTTATATAGTATCTATTCTAAGAATTTGTCAGCAAATTTAATAAATGAATTTGAAGCGAGCGTTGCAGGGATCAAATTTCTCCATATTTTGGAGAAAGAAAAAGATCTTTCACGGTCATTGATAGTAACTGTAGGCACGGGGACATCAATAGTACTTGTAAATGATAAGATCACGCATTTGGGTGGTTCAGCTCTCGGAGGTGGGTTTTTTATGGGTATAATAAAAATATTATTCAATATGACTGATTTCCAAGAAGCAATTAACATAGCAAAGAAGGGAAATCGATACAATGTCGATTTAAAAGTCTCAGATATATATTCACCTGAAGATAAAAGAGTTGATTTACTTTTTAGAGAATTTACAGCAGCTTCATTGGGTAAGATCGACGAGAATTTTAGAATTACGTCCTTAATGAAGGAAGATTTTATAAATTCTATAATTTGCATGATTGGTGAAAATTTAGGTACAATTGCAACTGCTATAGCAGTTAATAATGATGTTAAAGAGATTATTTTTTGCGGAGGTTTTTTAATAGAAAATAGGATTTTGAAGAAATTATTAACTCTATTATGCAAAGTGAAAAATAAAAAAGCAGTTTTCCTAAAAAATTCAGAATTCTGTGCTGCAATTGGAGCTCTTTTAGCCTAATTATTTGACTTTAGAATTTCATTTAAAAATTTGTGTGCCCATTTGGAGATCAATAATCATTGAATTAAGATTTAATCTCATAAAGACACTATAAATGGGCACAATTAATATTATTTTAGCGGATATATAATACTTTCATTATTAGCAAATACCAAATTTCTCAATTAATCTCTTAATACAAGGTATTTTAATATGTTAAAAGGAAAAAAATATTAACCAAAATATATTTTTTATATCCTTCTTTATATAAAATATTGGTCTAAAAACATTGAAAATAATAATGGTTGATAAAACTAATATAGAACAAAACCAGGTTGAAGTAAATGCTCGAGCGAAAGAAATCCTTTTTCGTGCGATGGATATAATTTTGAAGAACCTTGATGAAAATGTTTCTCATCTCAAAAAAGATAAATATTTTAAATTTACTCAAAAATTCATTGAGTTAGTCTATGATGGTATAATAAATAAACGAAAGTTTTTTTTACTCGCCTCTGGAAGGAGTGCTTTTGTTCTTCAAACATTTTCCACACGTTTAGTCCATCTTGGCACAGAAGTATATATGGTGACCAATTTAGGTTCAATACCCGCACTTACTAGTGATGATATCTTAATTGTACTCTCAGGATCGGGAACTACCAAGATAGTAGTATCATTATTAGAGAATTATGTTAATAATGTAAAACCCTTTGCGATAGTATCAATAACTTCTCATACAGAATCAATTATTGGCAGGATTGCTGATATTACTATTAAATTAAAGGGTCGAACAAAACGGGATATGACTGATCCTCAAGATGATCAAGCAATATTAACTACTGAAGGTACTCAATTTGAAATTGCGGCATTTGTATATCTTGATTCAATTATAGCTGAGTTAGCAGTAAGAATGGGTAAAACAAATGCTGACATGTTAAAGAAACATTCAGAAACTATCTAATATTTATTCTATTTTTTCTATTTTACATCCGAAAAAGACATTAATATTCTCTCTATTATTCAAAACTAAATTCTTGATTTAGGTCAGCAATATTTCCCTTAAATTCATTTTCTATCAAGGTGTAGTATGTATATTTCCCTTTTTTCCACCCTCGAATCAAGCCTACCTTTTCTAATTCTCGTAAGTGATGAGAGATTGAAGGCTGAGATTTATCTAGAATCGTTTCCAATTCACATACGCAACGTTCTTTATTCTTTAACGCTGTCAATATGATTAAACGTTCCTTATTTCCTAATGCATTAAAAAATCCTACTAAGGAATTTAATTTATTATCAAATTTTAAATCTTTTCCAATTTGTTGTAGACGTTTAAAGTATTCATCTCCATCAGAACAATCATCGCATCCACATAATGTGTCTTTAATTTTTTCTTTTCTCTCTACTTTCATTTAGTAATCATTGTATTTTTGTATTGTTACTATAATATAACATATGAAATTATAAAAATTTTATTCATATTTATAAATCTAGATTCACATCGAAATATTTTTATATGATACATTCTATTAATATTTCAAGCGCTTTAAAATAAAAAATAAATTATTAATAATAGATTGTTTACTCATGGCCGTCGTTTATATGCGAAAATTAGAAGAAGAACCAGAAACCTACGATTCAAAATTTACATCTCTAACTAAAGGTGCAAATATTGAGGTTCAAAACTGGATTTTGAATCAAATTAATAGTTCTGAATCCATATTAGAAATTGGATGTGGTACAGGTATGCTTGCTTCAAAAATGGCGCAAAAAGGGAATAATGTTATCGCTATTGACAAAAACTTTCAAATGATTAATTATGCTATGAAAAATTTTCCATCTGATTTATCTGGTGGAAAACTGTTATACCAAACAAGTTCATTTGTTGATTTACCAACAGAGACGCTTTTTCAAGATATAGTAGTAAGTAAATTTATGTTATCTGAGCTTCGTCCCTTAGAACAGCAAATCTTTCTCAGAAACGTGTGGAAAACCTTGAAACCAAATGGTCGTTTAATTATAGCTGCTGAATTTGTCCCTTCTGGCTTTTGGAAGCTAAATTTTAAAATTAAAAGATGGCGGTATAAGAAAAAGTTAAGACGTTTGCGAATAAGAAGTACCTATCTAGTTAAGTGGTTTTTTAATTATTTGGAACCAATAGGTTTTAAAATCAATACTCAAATAAAATGGAAACATGGTTCAATTCAAGCAATAGAACTACAAAAAATTAACGATAATGAACATAATGAACCAGGTTATTATAGACCCGGAATAAAGAGATTTAAGGGATTTCGTTCTCAATTAAGAATTTATCGATGTATTTTCGCAGGACAAGTTGATCGTGTTCCTATCGAACCAGGAATTTACAAATCTGGAAATCCTGATGAAAAATCACCTATAATTGTTACTGCTAATTATGAATTTACATATATTAAGGTAATGCGTGATCTTAAAGGACTTGATGCTTGGGTATTGTGTGTTGATTCGAACGGCATAAATGTATGGTGTGCTGCTCGTGGAAATGATTTTGGAAATAAGCAACTTCTTGAAGCAATAGAAGCAACAGGGATAAAAAATATAGCTAAAAAGAAAACATTATTGCTTCCACAACTTTCAGCGGGGGGTATAGCAATACCTCAACTTCCAAAAAATTCAGAAAAATTTCCTTTTAGAGTTAGATATGGTCCCGTTTGGTCAAAATCTATACCTCAATTTCTTGATGAAAATCCTGCTCAAAAACCAGACCGAATGAAGCTAGCTAAATTTACATTATACCATAGAATTCGTGCTGGAGTAACTCATATCACTTTTTTATTCCGAAAAATTTTCATCTTGCCTTTAATTGCATTAGTTCTACTGTTCTCGATCCTAACTTGGTTTAACAAATTATGGTGGGTTGGTGAGATATCACTCTGGATAATTACAGCAAATATAATTGTAGCTTTATTATTCCCAATTTCAAGATTCACGAGGAAATTTATGTTTAAAGGTATTTTTTTTGGAATAATTAATATACTTCTCTTAGGAGGATTATCTTTTTTGATCCATAATAATATATATTATGTTCTCTGGCAGTTGGGTTTCTATTTTTGGGTTACATTTTTTTCAGTAATGTCATTTAGTGGGTACTCAATGACCACAAGCCCTAGAGAAATCCAAGAAGAATATCCCATTTTTAATTTAACAAATAAGATTTTAATTGTCCTAAGTATTGTTTTACTAACTTTAGGATTTTTATTTTCATTATGAATTTAAAAAAAAATAAAATATGTATAAAAATAGGAGGTAATAAAAATAACAGAAACTAATCTCGAATCATTTGATTTTACTGAATTTGTTAAAGATGTATTAATTTTTATTAATAAAGATATTTGTAATGGTTGTGGTCTTTGTGCTGAAGTGTGTCCATTTGGACTTCCACAAATAAATGACTCTGGAAAATATGAAATTGCAAGACCTGAATTATGTACAGAATGCAGTGCTTGTAGTAGAAACTGTCCAACTCAAGCAATTGTCTTGAATGAGCGAAAAGGATGTGGTTGTTTGTGGAATGCGAGAGGTGAGGCTAAAAATGCAAAAAAGGGTATAAACGTCGAAAATTCATGTGGTTGCGGACCAGCTAGTGAAAATAGTTCAAATAATAGTTGTTGTGAATAGTTTGGATAAAAACACTAAGAAAGGATTAATCTTTGGAACAATAGGGGTTTCCTTAGTAGGTTTGCAACCGGTTATTGCTAATTCAAGGCCTTCAATTATAGATCCTTACATTTTTGCTGCTATTACAGCAATAATTGAAGCGTTAATTTTCCTTCCATTATACTATTTTGAAAGAAAAAAGTTACTTTCAATTCAAGAAACCGAAAAAGGTAGAAAAATAATTTCTAATTCTTTATTGAATAGTTGGAAAAAAAAAGATAATATAAAACTATTACTATTAATAGGATTAACTTTTACTTTTATTCCAATATTATTGTATATTGGTTATGAACTTACAGGACCAACAAATAGTACTATAATCTTAAAATCTGAAATTATTTTTGCTTTATTATTTGGTTTCTTAATTTTACATGAAAAAGTCACTAAAATTCAACTGATTTTTTGTTTTATTTTATTTATTGGATTATTTTTTACAGTTACTCAAGGATTTTCTAACTTAGTTGAATTAAATATAGGTGTATTGATTTTAACTATAAGTGTAGCTTCATTTACATTTATTCATACCCTAACGAAGATAAAATTTGATAAAAATGAATTATTTCCTACTCAAATTATACTTATTCGTAACTTAATTAGTGGGATTTTATTATTAAGTACCTATATTATTTTTTTCCCTTTAGAAAACCTTCAAATAGTGTTCAATCCAAATAACTTTATTTTCTTTCTATTTATGGGATTGGATTATGGGTTTAGTCTATATTTCTGGTACAAAACATTGACCTTCATCCAGATTGGTACAGCTACTGTTGTTAATTCTCTTACGCCATTCTCCGCAGCATTTTTCTCCTTTATTCTTCTCGGACATGTTTTTACAATATATCATCTTATTGGTATTATTATCATAATAATTTCAATTATTATAATTGTTAGAGAGAGAGAGAATAAGAAAGATTTGGAGGTTATAGTTCAAAATTAGAATTTGAGTTCAAAGTTCGTTTTAAGTTCATCATTGTCATCTATTTATGGTAGCATTTTCTATTGTATATTAAAAAGAATATTTAAAGTGGAATTTAATGAAAAAAAGTAAAATAACTCCAAGAGCTTATTTATTTCCTATGCCAGTTGCTCTTATTGGGGCAAATGTGAATGGAAAGCCAAACTTTGAGACACTTGCATACGTTGGTATTGTAGAAGCTAATCCTCCAATGATTTCAATAGCTTCTTGGGAGACTCATTATACAAATATTGGTATTAAGGAAAATGGAACATTTAGTGTTAATACACCCACGGAAGATTTGGCAGAATTGATTGATTATTGCGGTATCGTGTCAGGAAAGGAAATAGATAAATCAGAAGTATTTGATATTTTTTATGGGAATCTAAAAACAGCTCCGATGGTAAGTCTTTCTCCATTAAATCTTGAATGTGAGGTTGTTAAAACCATTAAGATAAAGGATTTAGTTGAGGTCGAGGAAGGGCATGAACTTTTCATCGGAAAGGTGATAAATGCTTATGCTGATGAGGATTATTTAACAGAAGGGATACCCGATATTGCCAAATTAAAAACATATACATATTCATTAAAGAATTATTGGAAAGTTGGCGAAAAGCTTGCACCTGCATTTGAGATTGGAAAAGAGTATAAAACTTCATGAAAAAGACTATTAAAAAACTAACAGATGGGAGGTATTTATAGAAAATGATTCAAACTTTTTATCCGTCTTCATTATATAATTTCCTTAGATTTACGAATTCAATTGGATTAGAAAAAAAAATTTTAGATTGCGGAGCTGGTGGACCTTATCCTAAACTTGCATTTTTTCATGAGAATGGATTTGAAACTTATGGAATTGATATCTCAGAGGATTCTATTAATTTTGCTAATGAATATTGTGAAGAATGTGGAATTAATTTAAATATTATTAAAGCTGATATGAGAAAAATACCATTTAATTCTAATTTTTTTAGCTTTGTATTTTCTTATAATTCTGTTTTTCATTTAAATAAGATTGAATGTGGAATTGTTATTAAAGAAATGTATAGGGTTCTGAAAAAGGGGGGAATTTGTTATATTAATTTCCTTTCGAAGGATGATTATCATTATGGAAACGGAATTGAACAAAATCCTGGAGAAATTATAACTATTGAAGGTAATGAGAAACTTCTTCATAGTTTTTATGATGATGATGAACCTGACAAATACCTTAAAGATTTTCAGATAATTTATAAAGAAAAAAGGCATGTCTTGGAAGGAAATTACTTCACTACAGGACGTACCTGTATAATTGATTATATTGTAAAAAAACCATAAAGGATAAATAAAAATGAAAGATGCAAACATAAATAAAAAAGAAATAGAAGGAAATCTTCTTAGTCCGTTAACTGTGATTTTAGTAGGAGCTAATGTCCATAATAAACCGAATTATCTGGTAATTGGATATAGTTGTCCGTTTGATTTTGGTAAATATATTTTCTTCAGTTTATATCCAAAACGCTATACTGCTATCGGAATTCATGAGAATATGACCTTTAGTGTAAATATCCCTTCAGAGGATTTAATGGAGAAAACGAGAATTTGTGGGAGTAAATCTGGACGAGATATTGATAAAAGTTCCCTCTTTGATAATTTTTACGGAGAATTAAAAACAGCTCCAATGATTCGCGAATGCCCAGTTAATATAGAATGTAAGGTACATGACATCCTCGACTACGGTGATGGTGAAGGAATTATTGGTAAAGTAATTAAATCATATGTAGATCAGATATACACCGTTAAAGTGGAAGAAAAAGTCATCCTTGATTGGAGAAAAATCCATCCAATTATTTGGACTACTGGTGGAGATTTCAATTATTATAAATTAGGAGAACGGATTATCGTTAAAGAAAATTAATTTTAAATAGATGAATTAACATGTCAGAAATATTTCCTGAACCCATATTAGAATTACCAAGGGCAGATATCCCTATAGATGGGCTTAAAGCATATATTGCCCAAGGGGAACACTTTCAAATTTTATACATGGAATTTGAAAAAGATGTAATTATTGAGGAACACTCTCATGAGAGTCAATGGGGGGTCATTCTTGAGGGTCAAATTGATTTTACAATAGATGGTAAAGAATTTGTATTTAGAAAAGGCGATCGGTATTTCATTCCAAAAGGAGTAAAGCACTCAGCTAAAATTTATAAAGGATATGCGGATATTACCTATTTTAACCAGAAGGATAGATACAAGGTTAAAACATAGACTTATAATTTTAAAACATTTTCTTTCTCGGTCCTTGCAGTTAATACAAGATCCATAATTTCAACAGGTAATTGTTCATTCTGCCAGTTTCTCTCGACATCTATAGATTTACCTGCACTTTTAACAGCCTTTAATGCATATAAGGCTGCTCTTAATGAGTGATCGGCCATATGAGCTGTTGCAACAGCATGTCCAACGGAACGTGCTACCGCTATCGAAGTTGGATTTGAAGATTCTCTTGCCACTCTATGTGCCCCTAATGATGCTTCTCTTGCGTCTCCTACCGAAGCGTTTCCTTTTATCCATTCTTTAGCAACTGCGAGGGCTATTTTTAGTCTTATATCAATTTCTTCACCATAAAGGAATAGTACATTTTCAGCACAAACACAGCCCCATTGCATTAATTGTCTGTGTTGCTCCTTTTTTAGAGTGCCACCTCGATGTTTTGCTACAAATCTCTTATCTCGCATTTTGTTCCTTATTGTGCGTGAACATTTATATATAATAAAACAACCTCAAAATTTAATTTAATCATCAAAGACTTCAAAAAAAAAGGTTTCTAAAAGTTATACAATATAATTCCTTACACGTTTAAAACTATCTAAAAATTTATATATAGGGGAAAAAAAAATAATTTATTTGAGGTGAAATTAAAAATTGAGCAAACTCAAAATTTTCACATTTCCAAATGGTTTAATGTTTAAGAAGATATTTCAGACTTTTCCTAGTGGATTTAAGAATTTTTATTTTGAATTAGGTGATAGTTATATTAGAATTTATGCAAAATCTAAATACGAAGTATTATCCCTTAATATTCCTCTCTCCTCCTCTATAGAAAAGCAGTTATTTAAACTTAATCGTGGTTATTTTGAAAATTATATAAAAAAATTTGAATTGGATGATGAAGTTAATCTTTCTTTTGACACTGATAAGAAAAAATTAAGTATAGAATCGGAAGATAAACGATTAATTCTTGGTACTAAGGAAATATCTGAATCTAAACTTGAACAATCTAAGTACATAATTAGTATGTTTGATGGAGTCATAAATTGGGAAATAGAGGCAGATCAAGCACTCTTTTACCAAGTATTAAACCGAGCTTATAATGCTTTTAGTCTTAATTACGATATTACATTTATTGTTGCTGAAGATAAATTTATCATAAGCACTTCTAGAGAAATTTTTAGAATATTCGGAGGATATAATCTAAATATCGGAAACGATAATCTAGAATGGTATTTTCCCTCATCTCATCAACATGATAGTATAATTTCTATATTAGAACTGAGTAAATTGTTATTAACAGATACTATAACGATTAAATCGAACTTACAGCACCTATTAGAGATTTCCTTTCCATTCCTCAATGAAGGGACATTAAAATATGTCCAAACAGGAAGCTCATATGATTTGGAGGAATTTAAATCTCAAAAAGATTCAACAAGAAATACTATTTTCTCATATTCAAAAACAATCCCAAGCGTTGTTTTCCAAGAAATAGTAGAAAAAACTGGAGGAATACCTCCCGATATGGTATTATCTGTTATTTTAGAAATGATCGATAAAGGAGATATTGATCAACATTTCATTAGTAATTTGCCAATTTATGATATTATGCAAACTGAATTCGATGAAAAAAATATTATAGATATCGATTCTACAGAGATGGCTGAAGATTTTCCTGAAAATATTGTAATTTTTATTAGTTATGCTACCAAGGATACTGATAGATTCCAGATCAAGGAGATCGCCAATACTTTAACTAAGTTTGAGGAAATTAAAAGCGTATTGTATTGGCAAGAAGATATGCACGATAATATATTCGAATACATGAATGAAAATTTAGCTAAGTGTGATCTTATGCTTCTATTTTGTTCTCAATTTGCATTGCAATCAGTTCCAGTGAGAAAAGAATGGACAGCTGCAGATGCAATAAACATTCCAATCATTCCTGTATTTGTAAATGTTGATGATATTCCCCCACTTCTTAGATCAAGATTAGGGATTCAGTTGGAACCAAAAGATTTTAAGAAAAATATTCTATCTCTCCATTCTCTAATTTTAAAAAAACTTTCAAAAAAATCTGTTCCGGTTTCCTATTCAAATGTGCATAAACTATCCAAAAATCATTCAAAAATTAAACAAACCTTTGGTTTAACTCCTGATAAAGAAAAAGAAAGAGAAGAAGAATATGAAAGAATGGCATCAATAATAAAAGAATTATTGATTCAATATGGAAAATTATCAACTGAAAATGTATTTGAAAATTTAGAATCGTATTATAACATTGATTACATTAATAATGAATTTGTTACTAAAGGACTTGTAGAATCTTTTTTAACAGAATTCGGTTTCAAGGACCCGCATTCGAATTTTTATTGGTATAACAGAGATCATTATGAGTCTTCAAGAGATATTGTAAAATTTAGAAGGTATGAAATTTATAGATATGAGAAGGAAGTTATTGAAGAATGGGAAGAATTGATTAAGGAAAAGGATGAAATCGAATTTTCTGTCGATAATAACCATATTATCAGTATTTCAATTAGGGGTGTGAATCTCTATAATTTCCCCCAATCATTACAGATGCTCCAATATTTAGAATCAATTTCATTAACTCGGAATTTCATGAATTCTATTACAGCAGAAAATCTAACTAACTTAATTAAAAAGGCTCCTGTAAAACGTTTAGATTTTTCATATAATAGAGATATTAATTATATTCCAATAATTCCAAGTTTAAAGGAAATCTACCTAAATGAAACAACTGTGAGTTCACTCCCTAAAACTATTAATGAAATGCCTAATCTTGAGAAATTAGAGATAATACATAGATCATCAGGGAATTATGGTATTGAACACATTGACGAAGCTGTTGCAGAAAGAGTCTTTCGGGCGAATTTATCCCCCGATTTTGGAGTTCTATATCTTCAAGGTTTAGAAGACCCATCAAAACAACTTAAAATAGATTTTAATATAGATAGATACTACTTTGATAAAATAAGAGATCGATTTTCTCATTTAACGGGTGACCATGTTCCATCTAAAGAAAAACAAAAGGAATTGTTTGACATTTTCTCTAAAAAATAACTATTTCAAAAGATTGGCTACTAATAAAGTAATTGGGATATAACTTGGGATATATCTTATCTCGCATTTATCTCCTAATTTTGCCTTACACAGCATGAATATTTATATGTAATAAAATTTAGTTAGATGAATGAACGTTTTTATCAAAAAAAATTTTATTATGATTCCTCCTTGAACCTTAAAATGGGAAAAATTATACCAGAAGCTTTATATGGTTATCTAAGCATTAGAAATCAAAAAGGAAAAAGTTTTGGAAGATAGATATAACAAACAGGTTTTTGGAAAATCATTTAAAAAGCTATTATTATATCAATAAAAGATAGAGCAGAAAAGGAATAATGATTGTAAAAAAGATTTTTATTAAAAAAATTAATTCACATCTTATTAAATGTCCAAAATGGCTTTTGTATTTGGAAGATGCTTTTTGCTTCAATTGTGCTTTACTAAGTCAAGATCATAATGACATGATTGAGTGTAAATTTATCATCAAACCAGAATTTCAAAAAAGAATGGAACAGAAATCCGACTCTACTGAATCTGAATTTCTTCAAAATGAATTAAAAGAAAAGATTACGAATCAAAGGTTGGTTAATGATATTGTAAATGTAATACAAAATAAGCAGAATTCAGCAAAATCTAAAACTAAGCAGAATTCAGCAAAATCTAAAACTAAGCAAAATCTTTGAAGAAAACTAAGAAAAAATAGAAAAAAAAAGAAAAAAATTAATATTTTAAACTCTGAAAATCTCCTTATTTGTATTTTATTGATAGGAGTAATTTGTATGGTTTAATAAATCTCTAATTCTCTGTTAAAGCTTTATGTATCTTGAGTTCTTTTCTAAGAAATTTAAGTCTATTCTGAAGTGTCTGAGTATTTTTATCATCGAATAAGTGATGATACCTTAATAATATGTCCTCTAGAACGCTAATAGTTAGCTTTAGTCTACTAATTTTCTTATAGTCTTCAATGAACATCGCTGTATTTAATACTGCGTTTTAGTTTTGAATCTTATTATACTTATAGAAAATAATATATTTTAAAGTATCGCTTTCAAGATTGAAATCAAATCATTCCTCGTGATCCTCTTATAATCTTAAAAAGAAAGAGTAAATAGATTTATAAATCTCTTATTTCTCTATTAATATAGCAGATGAATAATAATTGAAAAGGATAATAATGAAAGAAAAATCCTCACAATATCGCATAAGTAATCATTATAGGTGCCAAATTTGCTATTCTGAAGAATACCTATTGATGCCTTTTAAAACTGTGAACGATAAATGGATAGAATGTGAGGAAAATGAAGCAGAAATCGCTCTTGAATATTGTAATGAATGTCATTGCCATGAAAGGGTTCATGAAAGCCACTTTTTTAAAACACCATTAATAAAAATAAAAAGACCATATACGTATAGATTCTGGAAAAGATTGTCAGATGGTTGGGTTGTAATGGATGAGAGTATTCAACTTTACCGTGAAATATTCAACAATAAAGAAAAGTTATAAAAAAAATATTTAAAAAAAATTACTCTAGAATTTTAGGTTTGGTGACTAGACGTAATACGGTCTTGAAATCTAGTGGAGGCTTTTGCGGAGCCTTCTCTCCTGTCCATAGTTCATATTGTTTAATTATAATATCATACCAACTATTTGGATCGTCAAAACAAGAAATTACAACCAAAGGAACATTATTATCTTGACACTGGAGTAATTTAGCTTGATCGTTGAGTTGTGTTCTTAAAAATCTATCTTTCGCTCTCTGGGCATCATATCCCCAGACATCTCGCCAGAAAGATTCATAATAATGCTGTTTACCGTTATATTCAAAAGCAATCCTTAATTGATCAGAATAACCATCCAGTTCTAAAGGATAAATTATATCTCTTTATTATATAAAATAGAGTATTTAAATGTTTCGATTGGTAAAGTCTAAAATAATTATTCTGAAATTGGGTGGGAGAAATTAACACACACAATGTGTGCAACAATTTCCTCACGAATAGACAATTTTCATCCCACAATTATTGTGATCATATTAAGGAGAAAGTTACCTTTTTAACTGATAGTGTGTTTAAAAAGATCATTATTTTGGGGGTTTTCATCTTTAGTTGAGAGGATAACTATTCGTCTCCTTGTTTTAAGAAAATTATAGATTACATAATAGTTATTATTAAATCTAGGAAATTTCAATTCATTAAAAGTAAAAAGAATTGTTAATAGACGTATAAAAAACTACAAGAAGTCCATTATGATTTTATAAACATAAAAAATTTATTCTTATATTATAATATTAATATAAAGAGAAGCAAAAAAATCAATATGTTAATTATAGAAAATCCTCCATTAGATACCTTTAGAATTGATTTTAAATTTGAAAAACCTAAAGATATTTCATTTCAAATGATGGCTAAAGTAGGGGAGATATTAAAGAATTCATTTCCTAATGTTCCCAGCCTTAAAATTATTGAGTATCCATTTGATGGTCATATAGAAATTGAATCACCAATTCAGTTTGGTCCAATTAAATTTCAAAACCAAGATAGAAGTGGTCAAATACAATTATTTTCCAATGGTTTAATCTTTATATTTACTAAATATTCTCGTTGGGAAGATATTAAAAGAGAACTAACTGAAATATTATTTAAAACATGCGGTATCCTAAAAGTCAATTCTATTGAACAATTTCGAATTGAATATGTAGATAAATATCAATTATCTCAAGAAAATTTTCAATTATCAGATTATTTTACACTAAATATAAACAAGCAAGAAGATTGGAAAATTGATTATAAGGATTTTCATTTAGGGATTAAAATATTATCAACTGAAAATGACAAATTTATAATTCGGTTAAGGGGGCTACCTCCTAAAAATGAAGAAGATTTTCTATTTAGATTAGAGATTCTTTATCTAAAAGTTGACCAATTTTTACTAGATAATAAAGAAGCACTTATAAATGAATTAGATACAATACATGATTACATTGAAGGGTATTTTAAAAATATTATGAGTACTAAACTAAAAAAAATAATAGGAGTTAGAGAAGAATGAGTGTTACTCAAGATGTTATAATAGATAATGATATGGTTAATGAATTTTCCCAAAGAATCATAACAGGGTATAGTCAAATTGAAAAATCCCAAGAAGTAATGATCACAACAGAACCAACTGTTACAAGAGCTGTCTCGCTAATAAATGAAGTCATTAACTTTTTTCTTAAGATCTTAGATTGGATTAGAAATAAAATAATCAATTTATACCACAATTTTAAAGAAATTCTACCAACTTTATTCGATAGTGTTATTGAAGGTATATTAAAATATACAAATAGAACTAAAAAGTCAATTCTTTTAACCTTTTCACAGATATATAATATTTTTGAAATATTTGGATTAGAAGAAATATATCCTGAAACCTTTGATAAAATAACAGCATGCTTACAATGGAAGATAATTAATTTAGATTGGATAGATTTAGAGTTTCTACAAAATTATAAAGATGCTTTACTCTCTAATGTATCGAATGATATCTTAGACGCGATTGAGAATCTTATTAATATGATATTTATGTATGAACGTGAGGAAATAAATAATAAAAAATTTCAAGAAGAACTTTCAATTTTTTTATCAGAATAATTAATCACGTATAACATGATTTATCTAAAAGAAATTCCAAAATCACTAGAGCAAGGAGATATTTGCAATAACCTTCCAAAGATATCTCCATCACAAATTAATTTCGGAAATATTAAGGAATTTTGGATTGAGAATATCAAACAAGCAGAATCACGTATACCTACAAAACCAATAATTTTAGAGACTCAACCTTCATTAGCATGTGGGGTAATCCTGACACAATCATGTGATATTCGACCAGGATCAGCCATTTTATTTGCTGAATTGAGAAAAAGGAAGGAAGAACCCTTCTCCCCTAAACCCAAAGGAAGAATGAATCAAATTACAAAAATACTACATACTGAAACAAGGTTTCATTACTTTCCAATTGATGATTCTATTGAAATTCTTAATACACAAAAAGTATTGGATTTCATGACCTTATTTATAATACCCTATGACTTTTTTAAAGATAATATCAAAAATTTCTTTGTAGCTCGTTTGATTTCAGATGCACAACAAGTCTTACGTGAAAAAATTTCAAAATTTTTCACACGTTTAGCTTTCGATGATATTATGTTCCTTACTAATGATGAAATTGCTAAATATATTGAAAAATACAAGTTAAATATAGATGAAGTAAAAAATACTTTATCAAAATTCAATAGAGATATTTAGAATATTAAAAAAAACCATTTTACACCTATGCTTTTCCAGGAGGGGCACCACGGGGGAGGGAGAGAATTGAAAATACAAGTAAAATACAATGGATAATTTAAAATGAAAAAGAGTTATCTCTTCTTGATAAATTCGGGAGGGATATAATCAGCTAAAAACATATCTCCAGACTTATAAAAGTTTATTCCCATTTCTTGAGCTTTAAGGACATCAATTTCTAAAATTACAGGGAGAGTAGCTCTACGTTTACCAACTAAAATCGCGTCCCTAACATTATCAGTAAGATGCGTATATTGTCGATTTTGTTTAGTCAAACCCTCTTTAAGTATTTTCTTGTATGCTTTCTCAGTTGTCCCATGATATAATATAGAGGGTACTGATGAGCTCTCTTCAAAATAAATTCGCTTTTCAATACTATGACCATAAAATGCTCTTATTTTATCCTCCACAATCTCAAATCGTTTTTTATCAGAATTTTGTATCATTGATTCAATCGTCTGCTTTGAGATCTTTTCATTTTTAAATCGATTAGAAAGTATATTCAATATCGTTTTTAAATCAGCATATCCATTAGTATCTAAAACTAAATTATACTTATCAGGATCATGGCGTAAAACAAATGATAAAAATTTTGAAATCTTAACATCCAAATCTTTCATAATTTTTCAATCTATATATTTTTAAATTTCCACATATTCAAAAAGTCGCAAAAAAGACTCCAATCGTCTTTCTCACTCATTCCTTATATTTTAGAAGATTTTTTCCCCATTCTAATCTTTCTAAACCAACATTTTCATGAGTTACTTTTCTTAATTTTGACAACACTTTTTTTGCATCTAGTTCTTTGAATCCTAAATATAGAAGTAATGCATAAACGATCATGCCAGTTCTATGAATACCAGCAGAACAATGGATATATATAAAACCATATGATTCTAAAATATGTTGAAGTTTTTTAAATAATGTTATATATCCCTCGTATTGGTTTGATCTAGGGGGATTTGCGTTCTCCATTGGGTGCCATATCCATTCTAAATCAGATTTCCTTACTGTTTCACCAATTTTTTCCGCACCTTCTTTCTTGGATAAAAGTGTTAATACGTGTGTGATACCTTCTCGTTTCAATAATGGAATTAATTTAATTTTTGGACGATGACCTATTGATAACCGACCCTGCAAAACTCGTACCTGGACAAGATCAAATTTCAAATCTTGCCATTTTTTTGCTGCAATAAGCTTCTGTATTAAAACACCAACTTCCTTGCTTAATTCTGGATTTAACACTATAATATGCTTTAATGCATTAATATTAGTATTAAATACTTCTGAATCTACTGATTTGTTATTCAATAATGATTTAAGAATTTCTTTGCCTTTTTCAATCAATTTATTAATGTCATGATTGCTCATTCGATAGACTACTCCATTTCTCAAGATGTTCCTGTGTAATTCTAGGTTCAGTAATGATAAATTTGTGATTTGTTTCATTAAACCAGGTCTTACCTGATGATTCTAGTAAACTTCTTACAAGAATTTCTTGTATAATTTCCTCTTTTTCATTTTCAGGATTTCCAATTTCACTTCTTAGTAAGTTCCGCATAAAATCTAATTCTTTAGGTATGATATCTTCATCCCATTCTTCTATTGCACTCAAAGATGTATAATATTTATGAAATGGTAAAATAATAAAATCTTCACCAACCTCTTCAACAAGTTTTACTTCTACATATTCATGTAGCAACTTGTGAGACACTACCCACTGATTAATCCTCTCTATTATTTCTGCAAAAACTTGAGTAAATTTAGGTTTTAATTCTCCATTAAAATGCCTGATCACCATCTTGCCTTTTAAAGCTGGTTTAAAAACATACATATATCCGCGACTACTTCTTAAAAGATTCTTTAATTGATATTTCTTTTCAATATCTGAAAATTTTCGCATTATTTGCCTCCTACATCATATCTATAATAATAATCCTATTTAAATTATCTTCCCAATGCAAATTAAAACTTTGTTTATTAAATTTATCATAGAGTTTATTAAAATCTTGAATCTCTTGTAAAGTATATTGTGTCCATAAAATTGCATATTTAATACGTAATTCTTGAAGCCTATTCATAACTTCCGTATATGTCGTACTTGCTACGTGTGATTTCCCGATTGCTTTTTTTAATTCAGTGGAATATTCATAATAATCACGTTCAATCCAATCTTTACCTTGCTCATGGATTTTAACAACTTCAATATATTGGTTTAATATTGGATCATTATCTACAATATCCTTTACGCGTTCAAGAAGTCCAACAGAATCAGTAAACTTTTTATCAAATTGGCTTTCGGTCCACCGTTTGAGACATCTCCTAGTGTTAATCTGAGAAATAAAAATCTTACCTTCACCACCTCCAATCTTATTACCTTCAAGATCAGTCCAACTCAAACCCAAAACAGGGTCATTACCCCGAAATTCTATTAATTTCTTATAAAATTCGTAATTGTTTGCTGAAATAAAATCTGACCAATCCGCAGGTAATTTCAACATTTTCGCCATTCCTTGTGCTTCAATGATAAGAATATTCCCTTGTCTTGCTTGAGCTAATATATTATATTGTTCTTTAGCAGACATAACAACTTTTCCTTCAATTTTATTTCTAGGAACAGGATCGCTATCTATCTCTTGATTATTCACTCCCCATGTGACATATTCCTTTTTACCATTTTCATATGTAAAATCTACAATCATATGAATGACTCTTTCACCGTCTTTGTTAGTAAAAACTATTATATCCCCTTTTTTGTACCGTGAAAATCGTGTAACTTTTTTAGCACCTACGACATCCCCATCTTCAAATACTCCACTCATCGAGAATCCATGTACTATCACAGCCATAGATCTTCTAATGTATTGCTTGAATTTTTGAATAAAGCTAAGTGATTCTTGATTTGCCTTAGTTTTTTCATGGGAATTTTCATTGAAATCAGACTCTGAATTTCCCTTTCTATTCAAAATTTCAATGCATTTCATTGAAAAATTGGAATTTTTAGGATCTATTCTTCTTTAACAAGGTTTTACATTAGAATGAGTACCA
>JAEOTV010000281.1 GCA_016839635.1 Promethearchaeota archaeon
CTTCTATATGTTTTTGTTGAAAAATAGGAATTTTTAAATTTTTCACAAATATTTCATTTATCAATTCCATATATTCAAAAATCTTTTCTCCCAAGGTTCTATTTCGTGGTCTTACTCCCAGATGAATGCCTAGTTCATTGACTTTATTACTGGTTAAAATGAAACTTACGACAGCTAACTTCTTATAATTCTTAGTTTCTTTGCACACTTGTATTAAATTCTTCAGTTTAGCATCAATTATTTGTAGATTCATTTTTTTCCCTCTATGAATGTTGTAAGAATATTACTGATATCGTCTTTAGGTATTTGAGAATCAAATTCTTGACCCAACTCTTCTTCGGCAATATATTGATCTAAATCAAGCGGTTCTTGAGAATCCTGAATCACTCTATGAAATAATTTTTCTGGGGCGCGTTCTTGGTGGATGAATTTACTTATAGTTTTAAAATAAAAAATAGAGTAAGGAAAGATTAGTGGAAATGAAATTAATTGTAAAATATAACTTGGTCCAATTGCATACAATTCTATAAGACTTGATTCATAGTTTCTTATATTTAGAAGTGGATAATAAAGCTCGTTGGGTATTAGATACATTAGTGGACATATAATTAAATAAAAAATTACTAACAAAAGTAGAAATCCATTCACATAGCCATATTTATTGTAAGATTTAATATCTGTAGCTTGATCAATATTTTTAAGAATTACAACATATCCAGAAGCAAGCAATGCAATTATCAATAAGATATTAACTGTAAAAGGGATATAAACATTTTCAGGTTTCATTACTTCATTAAGAGGAGAACTACCTGAAAAAGGGGTAATCCATCCATTAAAAATATAATAACTCCAGGATACTAAAAGCTCATTATCAAAGTCATAAATCTGAAGTGAATACCATTCCAAGAATAATGAAAAAAAGAGTAAAGCAAGACCAATTAAATACATTATTCTAAAGCTATGGGTAATTTTATTCATCATATCCTAATCCTCCAAAAATGAGCTATATTTATCTACTAATTTATTTTTGAGTTGAGAATCTTTTGAATCCCCTGATTGAGGGGAATCTTCTAATTCGAAAAGCTGTGAATCATCAATTTTTTTCTTATTTAATTTTTTTCTAAGATAGTTTTCAGCATTTTTCTGTTCTATTTTATTTACAATATTAAATTCAATGTTTTTTTCAATACATTCATAAACAAACTGCTCCATGAATTTTGGGCTTAGTTCTTCATTAATTAATATGAGATTTGTCTCATCAAAATTTAATTTCTTCTGATAATAAGGTGTGGAAAATTCGCGTTGGAGTTCAGATTTTTGTTTATAGAGTTTTAGATAAATATAAACTATTACAACAATATAAAACGAAATTATACCATAACCTAGATTAATTAGAAATTGTAAAAATGAATATCCCTGGAATAGCAACACTAATAAGAATGCAAATCCATAGAACATAAAAGGAGCCGAATATTTTCGTAAATCTTCAATAAATTTATTAGTTGCTTCACAATGGAGGGCTAATGCGTTTTTTTGCTCACTATAAGTTTCTATTAAATAATGCTTTTGATCAATATACTGCAAAAAATCTTGCAACTGGGATAGTGATAAAATATGTAAATTTGATTTTTTTTGATATGCAAATGGAATAAGCTTTTCGGAAAATCCTACAGTATTTTGACAAAGTAAAAGTGGTTCAATTAAGACCTTATATTGAATTGGCCCAGAGCGAAAGAAAAGGTTTTTATGAGTGAGGGTTTTTTCGAGGAAAATATTAATTTTCAAGTATTTTGTTAAAAACTTAAACAATCTTCCTTCATTCAAAGTATCTTCATATATAACATTTTTTGTGTTTGTTATAGCTCTTATATATGATTGCGACAATCTTTCTAGCTGGAAATTCTTTTCAGAATAATTTCCTAAAGAATGATAATTAAGACTATTAGTTGAAGCTATAATTGAACCTTTTAGAGAACTTATTTTGATAGGGATAATAAATAACAATTCCAAGAATTCTTTTACTTGGACAAGTTTTATTGCCAATAAATCTATTCCCGTAAAAGTCGTTCTTAACTCCGGAATTTTTTTAATAATAATAAATTCGGAAAGTTCAAGTTCTTTAGTAGTTTCTATAATAACTTCTTGTAATTGAGAAGGATTTAAAGTCTCTTTAAAGACTGTATCTTGTTCTTGTATTTTAAGATTAGAGTGTCGCATTAATTCTGGTGAAACCACCAAGGGTTTATTCAACTCAGATTCTTCAAATGCTTCAGGGTCATCTCTTTTATTTTTAATGCTACCCTCATCATAATTAATAATCGGTATTATATCTTCATCAATTTCTTCATGATCTAATTCTTCAAATTCACCAATGGAACTATCAAAATGCTCTGAATCATCATCTAAAACCTCACTTCCAGAAGTATCTACCTCTGGTGAATACCATTTCTCAGTTTCGGGTTTTTCGTATTTTTTTTCAAACCATGTATTAGTTTCTTCTCTTATGTTTGATTCTTCTATCTTTTCTAACGATTCTTCAGATTGATTTATTTCTGGAAAATCGTTTAGCTTCTTCAATCTTACATGCTGTTTCGCATTTTCAATAAATTTTTGAGCTTTCTCTAACCCAATACCATTGATTTGAGCTATTTTTCTTGGTGACGATTCAGCTAAATCTGAAATGGAATTAATACCAATTGTTGTAAGTTTTTCAGCAACCTTTAAACCAATACCAGTTACAATTGTAAGAGATTCCTTTTTTATACTAGGAGTTAAAGAATGAAGCTGAGAAACATTACTATTAAATGTGTCAAATTTTACAACCCAGTCTCCCTGGTTTTGTAATTTAGCTTGTTTAAGACCACTTTTTGATATTTTAAGTGCTTGATCAACATCATTTGCTTGAAAGGCCTCTTGTGCCATTTTGAAGTAAAACTTCAAGTCCGATTTCTTTTGCATTAAACCTTCCTGAGTATCCGTCATAGGTATCTTATAAGGATAGAATATGGAACTATTTCAATTTAAAGAATAAATAATCATATTGGTATTTAAAGAAAAAATTCAAGGGGAGATATTTTTTAGTTGATAGGTTACCAGACTTTTTTTCTTTAAATTGAATCATTCCCAACACTTGTTAAGTGAATAGTAAATATCAAGTGATTTAAAATCGTAATAGTTTTTGGAAAAATACGGGATATTAAAGAAGTTAAACAAAAAGTAGAAAAAGTCATTTGCCCCTTGTGTAATAAGAAGATAATGTTAGGTATCGAGACTCAATTTACAAATAAAATAAGCATAGATATCTATATCCCGCATATACATTTACACGGGGACCCACTTCATGCTTTAATTTGTTATATTAATTCCGAGCTAAAAATAAGGAACTTAGGGGTTATTAAAAGTGTTGAGATTTCAAGAGATTCACAAACATTTAGAGAACTAATGAAAAAATGGACTAATCCATATTAAGATTAAATCAGGTGAATATTAATAACACTAACAGATTTTACTGATAAAGTTAATAAAAAAGAGATAGAAAAAGATACAGAAAGAGAGATATTTAAATTTATAACTGACAAACGTATTCTACGAGTCCTTTTTGAAGGGAGAATCTTTAGTTTACGACAAATTCAAATAAATACTATAAAACAAGGATTATTTTTTCGAAAATCCTTTTTAATATGTGCACCGTCTGGGAGTGGAAAGACTTTAATTGGCGAATTATGTGCTATTAATAATATATTTCAAAAATTTGGAAAATCGATATATTTAGTCCCATATAAGGCTTTAGCCACAGAAAAATATTCTCATTTTAAAAAAAGTTATGGTAGGTTTGGCTTAAAAATAGAGCTCTCTATAGGTGATTATGAGGTCGATGACTCTAAATTAGAAAAGGCGGATTTAATTGTGACTACTTATGAAAAAATGGATTCAATTCTTAGAAATTTTTACGACAAAGAGTGGATCTATAGTATATCGACCATAATTATTGATGAGATTCATATTGTTGGTGAATCTGATCGAGGACCGCGGTTAGAATCCCTCATAGTTAGGTTAAATGAATTCCTCCACAACCCACAAATTATTGGATTGTCAGCTACTATAGCTAACGCAGATTTCTTTAATTCATGGCTTTCTTCGCTTGGAAATAAGACAACCTTAATTAAATCAGATAATCGTCCTGTGCCACTCCATTATAAAATTGAAATCACCCAAAATAAGGACTCAACAATTAAAAGAATTATTAAATCCACGCTTGAAAAAAATGGACAGTTACTTATCTTTGTAAACAGACGGAAAGGAGCGCAGAAGGTGGCGGAGAACATTAAAACTCTAGTAAAGAAATTTCTTGAAGATAATGAATTAAATGTATGCAAATCACTTGAAAAGAGGTTATCCTCAATTAAAGGTGGACATCGTGATTTAAAAAAAGTTATAAAGTCCGGTGTTGCATTTCATCATGCGGGGCTTCTTCCAAAGGAGAGGAAACTTATTGAAGATAATTTTAGAAAGCATGTGATCAAGATAATTTGTTGTACAACAACACTCTCAGCTGGTATAAACACCCCTGCACGTGTTGTTATCTTAAAAGACTTTAAGAAGTATGTGACATCTGGGCATAATATTAAAAATTTCTCTGGTTATTTTGAAAACGGAGATGGCTTTTCTTATTTTAAGCCATTCTCGTCAAATGAAGTATTTCAGATATTAGGGAGAGCAGGGCGGCCTGGACTTGATTCTGTTGGTTATGGTATAATATTGGTTAAAGATATCGAAGAGAAAATGTGGGTTGAAGATCACTTTTTCCAAAATCATGGACTTAAAGATATTTCGATACCAAAATATAACGATCTAAGTTCAGGTTTAAACAAGATAAATACACTAAAAGAACAGGTATTACTTAGAATTTATGAGGAAAAGAAAATCACATTGGAACAACTCAAGCAGTTTTTTGAAAAGACATATTTCTGGTACGGAATAAAAAGTAAAATGAAGGAACAGAAAATTCCCATCGAACAATTGTTAATGATAAAGGAAATCAGCCCTATCAATATTCTAAAGCTCCATACTGACGCTAATACTGTAAGAGAATTAAAAGATAGTAATTACCAAGTTAAATTAACAAACCTCAATGAATCAAACATTTCTGGATATGTAAAGACTTCATTTGGAGTATATTATTGCCAATTTGATATTGAAACTGGTATTCAGTGTACATGTGGATTTAAAAATGGTATTTCTGATAACTTTGCAAATGATGAGTTCTCTTTTGAGTTCTGTAAACACATTACTTCATTTTTACTCTATTTAGTCCAGCTCCCCGATGCGAAATTCCAAAAGTATGTTGATTCAATTATTCCAAAATCAGTAAAAAACCAATACATCTTATCATATCTTTTTGAGAAAGGATTAATTATAAAAGATGATAAGGGGCTAATCAGATGTTCTCATTTTGGCAAATTAATCATAAGGCTATATTTATACCCGGTTTCGGGTGTGATGATTAGGTATAAGCTTGAATATATTGAAATAAATACATTCCATGATTTAATCAAAGAAGCTTTTGATATTCTGAAGGCAGAATTCCGTATAAAAGATTATAAAATGCTCCAACCTGTTTTAGAGTGGGCAGATGAGGAACCAATTGACCACATATTGGAAAAATATAATATAATGGCGGGAGATCTGTTTTCTGTGAGAGATAATTTAGAACGAATTATTACTTTTATAGGAATCATTGCCAGTAATTTAAGTACAAATGGGATAGATCTCCAAGATAAGTTAACTAGAGTTGCTGAAATGTGTGAGACTCTTAAAATTCGATTACATTATGGGATTCATGATGAATTATTTGATTTAGTTTTACGATTACATGATGTGGCTCGTGTAAGGGCAAGAATTTTATATAAAGCCGGGTATCACACAGCTACACAAGTTAAAAAGGAAAATCCTTATGTGTTAAATCAAAAAACTGGATTAGGAATAAATTTGTGTAAGAAAATAATCAAAGATAAGAAAACAAAATAACATGGATTCTAAAAGTGATAAGAAAAATAATATAAAAATACAGGGTATAAAGATTTCAGAAAGAAATTCGATAAATTCAGGAAAGAAATTTATTGAATTAGTAGATGAAAATATCGAAGGTCTTTGTGACGAAAATCTTACTACTCTTAAAAAAATTCATGGTATTTTATTAAATTGCCTAAATCTTTCCAAACAACAAAAATTAGAATTTTGTGAAAGTGAAAGGTATTTTATGAAATTGTATCTAAAAAAGTTACAAAATAAAAATAAAAGTTAAGATCCCGTTTTAAATGTCAGATCTTAACTATTTTTTTTATGATTTCCGATTTTTATTTCATTCTTTCCATATTTTTCCTTACCTGAGAAAATTTTACTATTGAATATGAAAAAAGAACTAGTTTAGCAATTAAGGTTGATATTAACTGAAAAATACTTAATGCACCTAATATGTAAATCCAATCTCCTCCATAATATAAAAATGACTGAACTATATCTCTTAAATAGAATATATAATAATATAATGAATAGATTGTAGGGGGTATCCCGATTAATGCCAGAAAAAATAGAATTATTACCATTGTTTGAGATAATGTAAAACCAAACCATCGAATAGTATTGACCGTTGTATTTGTGTTATTTTGATTATTCTTGTTGTCTTTTCTAGATTTAGAGCATACTAAGAGAGTATAACAGAAAATAACAAAGATGCTTACTCCTGTTATAATAGAAAAAATCTGTCGAGATACATATTCAGAAAGGATTCCGAATATTTGAATATAATTTATAAGAGTGCTAATTGATAACCATAGATTTGTTCCCTCAATTACTCCGATTAATGCCAAATAAAATAAAATAACTCTAGATGTATGATTTAATTTAATACCAAACCATCTTGTTTCATCTAATCGAGTTGTATCATTCATTTTGATCTCGCTCATAAAAATCAACTTTTTATGTTTATCTTTCTGACATTCTTTTTAAATCTTTTTCACCAATTAAAGTTAGAAATAATGAAAATAAAAACTTCAATTTCATTCCAATGGATTTTTTAAACAAATATTTAGGTTTTCAATATAGATAAAATAAAAATTTAAGAAAAGGTTATAATCATGAGTTCTCAATCTGTAGAAAAAACGGAATTAATTCTCCTTAGTTTTGATGACTTTAAAGAGGATTCCATTAATTTTAATAAGATTATAATTCCTTTTTCTAAGTTTGGCTTATCTAAAGGACAAGAATATATTTATGAAGGGTTTGAAAACATTAATTTTAAAGAAAGACATCCTCTTTATAAATCAATTCTTTTATATGAGTTTACTGAATGATATATGTTAAGTCAAGAGAAATCACAAAATCTCTTATAACTAGAGATTTTTCTCTCTATAATTTTGTCGAGAGTTATAATAGCCGTATATTCCACCAACCAAAATAAAAAATGCTCCAATAGAGGATATAATATTCATAAAAAAATAAGATCTCAAAATACTTAGGATTATAATGTATATATAGTAAAAAACCCCTGCACCTATACTAAGAATATAACCTTCTCTCCTACTTTTCCAGCCTATAATTGCCCCAATTATACCGAATGTGCCAACAATTAAATAATGAACATTAAAAATACACCATCCTGTAAAAAAGCCTTGATAACCAATTGGGTAACTAATTTCCTGGACACAAGGATATAACCAGACAAAAATATAAATACTTCCTCCCAATAAACATAAATATAATCCACTTCTCGACATCAAATTTCACCAGTATAAAGATATGTAATAATTAGTATTTTGATATTTAAAAGAGTATACTTTGATGTAAAAAATAGAGAAAAATTATAAATTCTCTTAGGACTTATTATTTTTCTTTATATAATTTTGATTCTAGCCTATATTAAAAGGTGAAAAGAATATGAGCTCAAAATCGACAGATAAAAAATTTCAAAAAATTCCTATTCAAGATTTAGAAGAACCTCTTCAATTAAATAATGTTATCATTCCTTTTTCTAAGTTTTCTAAATCTGAAGAGTTTATCTATTACGGACATGAAAAAATCCCCTTTCAGGAAAGGCATCCTGTCTATCAAACTCTCCTTAAAAGAGAATTTGCTGAAAGGATCAAAAATTTTATAAAAAAATCTAAAAGATAAATAATATCCATTTATTTTTATACCTTCATTTTATACGAGTATTCACCATTTTTTCGTATTAACAAGCCCTTTCTTTGTAGTTTTCTTGTTAACAATTTCACTTCTAATTGTGGAATCCCGTAGTTTTCTGCCATGATTTCAATAATGTAGTAAGGAAACGTATTATGAGTTTCAGATAAATTATAAATCATATGTTCAAATTTCTTAGAGTAATCACCCTCGTTCATTTCAAAAAGTGAAGTTTTTTTATTATAATTTACATTTGTAGCTACTTTAAAATCCCCCGAGGATCTAAACTCTGGTTCTGAACCTAATTCTTTTATTGCAAGTTTATGTTGTTTCTTTTTCACTAATTCAACTGCATTGGATATACCCTTTATAGTTTCACCATGCTCTTTTATTTTACTAACTTTATGTGTATAGCCACACCTAATACATTTCTTAGATTTTTGAGTGCTTTTTGTATAAGTATATTGATGGCATTTACTACAAGGAAATATTATATAAGGCGTCTCATCTTTTTTCCATGCGATATCTTCCATATTTCATTTCTCCCTAGGTGGATTTTCTAGGATATTTTTTAAGATAAAATATAATTCTTCTTCATTATCAATACTTATTGCTTGATTATTATGTTTTTTGGCAAATTCCTGGATATTTCGCTCAATAACTCTTTTTTCTCCATCAATTTTTTCTTTAAAATCGATAAAATCAAAGATCATAATAAAAAGTGAAGATATTTGTTTAAAATCATTTATTTCCGCTATTAAATCTCTTGAATTATAACTTTTGGGGTCATATATCTGGATAAGAACTTTATTATGAATTACAAGATGAAGATCTGATTCTACAATTTCATATGAGATTTTATCATTTTGGAGTCTTTTTCGTAACCCGAACTTCATAGGTAAGAATTTACTTATCTTAATATAATTAATTGCTTCAGGAAGCTCCCTCTGTGGTGTTTGTTCTATAAAAGATTGGAGTTTAGATTGATGTTGTTTTGTTCCTACTTTTTTTTGAGTTATTTCTAGTTGTTTAGACTCTTTCTTAACCTTGTTAATATGTGTCTCATTCTCAAGAATGCTCTTTTGATCATTAACAGGGAGATATTTGTATGGACTCTTTAATTGTTGAGGTTTTTTTAAATGAAGATTCATTCTTTTCAGTTTATTCAATGCAATTCTTAAATATATCTCATCTCGAGTCTCCTTACTATAAAGAATGACGACTTTTCCTTCACGATGCCGAGCAGTTCTTCCCTTCCTTTGTATAAACCTGATATCTGAAGCAACCACATCATAGAATACAACCAAATCACATTCAGCTATATCCAACCCTTCTTCACCAACATTTGTAGATATGAGGACATTGCAGTGACCCTCTTTAAACTGACCCAAAATATCTATTTGCTGTTTTTGAGACATTCCCTTATCATCATGGGATTTAGTTGTTTGCCCTACAAATCGTACTGCATTAATTAAAGGAATTTCTTGAAGTTTTTTTGTTATATTTTTTACAGAATTACGGAGTTTTACAAATACTAAGATTCGAGAATTAGGATTGTTTTTTAATTCCTCCAAAATGATCTTAACTAAAACATGATATTTAGGATGAATCAACTGTTCAGGAGAAAATTCAACATTTTTCTTTAATTCTAAAAATATGCGATGCAATCGTCCATCTGATGATAGAATTTTAGTGGCTTTTGAACTGCTTTTCTTCTTTGCATCTCTATGAAGTTTATTAAAATAATCTAATAACACATCTAATCCTTGCTGCTCTACTAATTCAAGCATATGAAATAAAATTAAAGCTTGGGCATTAATAGATAATGCACTATACACTCCAGCTTTATCACCATTTCCTTTTATCATATTTACTAATTCTGCGTTTAGCTTCAATAAATCTTTTCTTATAACTTTTGTATGCAATTGCTCGCCTTTTGTCTCTAAAAAATTGAGTTGAGAGAGATAATGCAGTCGTTCGTCTAATACAATTGTAAGTAATTGATAGATATCCTCCATTAGGCTAGTTAAATCTACTCCTATTTTGTAGATATCCATTGGCTTAAGATATGATTTTACATCTTCATCTTTACGTGTTCTAATATGGATATTATCTATAGGAATATGCAAGTTTTTACATAATATTGTAATTTTATTTTTTGAAGCTCCAGGTGAAGCAGTAAGGCCTAAGATGATTCCATCAGGATTATGGTCAATAAATTCATCTGCAATCATTGTATAGGGATAATCTCCCGTCCCATGATGAGCTTCATCAAAAATCACTAAAGCTGTATTTGAGAGGGTATATTTTTGATTTACAAGATCATTTCTTAGAGTCTGAGGAGTATAAAATAAGATTTGATGTTGATTAAAAATATCAATTCGATGGTCAGGGAGAACTTTTCCCGTAAGGATTGCAAATTTATCTTCGGAAATCTTAAGAAATTTTAAGAACGTATGATAATGCTGATCTATTAAAGGTCTTGTAGGAGCAAGTACAATAACTTTACTATTAGTTGGAAACATTTCTAATACCTTACTTGCAACGAGAACAGCAATTATAGTTTTACCTAAACCTGTAGGGAGTACAACTAATGAATTCTGTTTTGCACATTCTTCAGCTATCTTTATTTGGTATTCTCTAATTTCCAGATCGTTTGAGTTAAGTATCGATGTATTGTTTTCCACTGTTTGGTTTATCTCACCCATCCTTAATCACCATAAATTTATGATTATCTATTGTTATTGTTTGAATCTCTTTGTTGCTTTTATTATAGGAAATA
>JAEOTV010000282.1 GCA_016839635.1 Promethearchaeota archaeon
GTCCCCACCACATTGCTGTTAAATCAAAACCATACATAAACAAGCCAATAAATGTTGAAGCAATGTATAATACTAAAAACGGCAAAACATACCGAAAAACCTTCTTCTTGAAGTATTGCCAAGAATAAAGGTCTTTTAGTTTCTGTGATCCTTCTTTTTGAAATGAGCGTCCCATATTAAATCCCATTATTACTAAAAATACTGGAATGGAGATACGCTCCCAAAGAGAAACCGCAGCATATGATTTAATATTCCATGAAACTATATGGTCAAAAATAACTAAAAAGATCATCGCTGCTTTTAGGATATCTACTTGGAAATAATTTTCTCTACTTTCTTCTAAAATCTCTTTTTCTTTTACAACTAATTCAGTAATTTGTTTTCTTTTAGACATTATTTGTTTTCACATTTTTTTTTACAATTTTATAAATTTTTTTTATAGATAGTCTAATATCTCAATAAAATATAACAAAGAAGGAGTCCAATTTTTAAAATCCAAATAAACAATACTGATGAATTTAGAAATTTAGTTCTTCTAAAAATGAAAATGATTTAGTTATAAATTAATTCTTTTAAAACCTGGTTTAATATCACCCAGGTATCACCCTTATTCACAGAACATGAAGAAGATTTCTAAATTTTTATATATTTAAAAGATATAATATTACATTAAGCAGAATTAACAAATCAGAACAGGGTCAATATATAAAGTGAATACCGACAAAAATCATAATATCTTAGAAAAACAACTAAAAACTTTAGGTCAGAAGGTTAGAATTGATATTCTAAAAAAACTGAAAAATATGCAAGCTCCTTTATCATTTTCAGGAATACAAAAAGAAGTTTTAGGAAACGATCTTTCTTCGGTGAATTTATCATTTCATTTAAACACTTTAAAAAAAAGTGAGTTAATAGATTCTTCTGAAGAAGGTTATTCAATTACAATTTTAGGGGAAAAAATTATAGATAAAATCTTGTCTATTGAAAAGATTTTAAACCAACAAAATAAAACCAGAATGATCAGAACTTCAAAATACTCTAAAGAACTTTTTGATGCTAGTAAAATTGAGGAATATTTAGTTACAGAGGGGGAATTGGAGCAATTTTTGGCTAGACAAATTGCTCGTGAAGTAGAGGAACGTCTTTCTAAGACGAATATAGAATACTTAACTGCTCCTTTAATGCGGGAATATATTAATGCAATTCTCTTAGAAAGTGGTTTAGAAGAAGTAAGACATAAATTAACTCGATTAGGAACACCTCCTTTTGAAGTATCTAAATTATTTGAATCAAGCTGTAAAGAGATAAATCCTGAAACGTTTATTGAAAAATTAGGTTCTGATGTTTCTGAGCAATTTTTACTTCTTAATCTTATACCTAAGAATCTAGCTGATTTATATTTGTCTGGGGAAATTGCTCTTTTACATTTAAATTATTGGGCTTTAAGGCCTTTAAGTCTCTACATTACTACTAAAACATTAATGGATTATCTTTTCAAGAGAAACAATGATTTTAAAAATAAAACAACGAATGATTTTAATCATTCAGAACTAATTATACAATTCATAGATCTTTTATATGATCTAAAAAAATTTTATTCAGAGGATTTAGTCTTAGGGGATTTTAACAATCAATTCCTCTCTGCATTTTCATTGCCGAAAGTAATTTCCTCTGATTTTACTTTATTAATATCTCAAATTCTCAGATTTAATAATTTTTTTAATAAGACAAATCCTTCTCTAACACTAGAATTTAATTATAATGGGAGTCCTTCATATCAAAGCATTATTGATGAAATTTTCCTTAATTCATTCGACGCAAGATGTAGAGATCTTATTAAACCTTTATTGTTATTTGAATCTTCGATGTTATATCCTTCAGAGTCGCAATATAATAATATACTTAATCTAATTTTTAAAAATTTAAACGAAAATATTATTTTGTACGATAAAACCAGATCAAATTTATTTAATTCATCTATAATTCAAATACCAAATCCTCAATCAAACCAAGTCATATTAGATAAGATATTAATAAACTTACCAATCATTTCATTAAAGGCTAAGCAAAATGATGAAAAATTTATGGAATTTTTACAAGAAAAACTATTTTCCGTTTTTGAATTGTTTGATTATAAGAAGAAATTAGTGCAAAAAAAATTAAATTCACTTAAACAATGGAATTTCATGATTTCAAATATTCTAAAGAGTAATAAAAACGAAATATTCAACAAATCTCTAAAATCTATTAGTTTTTTCGGTTTTAATGAAGCTGTTTTAAGTCACTGTGGAATTGAACTTGATAGAACTGAAAATAGCGAATCTTTTGGATTGAAAATACTAACATTAATGAAGAAGATTATAGAAGAAAAAAACAGGATAAATAATAATAACTTTATTCTAAGCCAACCTCATTACGATTCTTATTTAAAAGATTCATGGCATAATGGTGTAACACAATACAACGATAAGATTGGAGGTTATTCCTCAAGTTTGATAAGAGATGAATCTCATCTTTCACTAAATAAAAAGATCTCATTATTTGAGAAATTTCAAAGAATTATGGAAAATGGAGCTTTATTTAGAATAAAATTAGATAAAGAAGAATTTGATTTACAAAATGCCCTCAAAACTATAATTGAATCCAAAATAGGTGCGATTTCATTAAGAAACGGCATAATTTAAGAAATTGAACTATCTTCTTAATTTGACATTAATTCAGCTAAAAGAGCTTTCCTCATTGGGATTCCATAATATGTTTGCTTAAAGTAAATTGCTTTTTCAGAACTATCAACATCTGGAGAAATTTCTGTAATCCTTGGAAGGGGGTGTAATAATCTGAAATTATCTTTTGTATTATTAAGATCCTCTTTTCGAAATATATAAAATCCTTTAATTTTATCATATTCTTCTAAATCAGCAAATCTTTCCTTTTGGATACGAGTTATATAAAGAACATCTAAAATATTTAGTATGTTCCTATAATTTGTAATTTCTTTATATTTAACCTGTCGCTGCTGCAGAAAATCTTTATCCCGATTTCTCATTTTCAATTCTTTAGGACTTATGAAATAAATATTAATGTTGAAATTTGATAAAAGAATTGAAAGCGAATGAACTGTCCTTCCATACTTAAGATCTCCCATCAAACCGATATTCAAACCATCTAATGAACCAATTTCCTCAGTAATTGTTAATAAATCTAATAATGCTTGAGTTGGATGTTCTCCACTTCCAGAACCAGCATTAATTATCGGAACCTTAGAAAATTTTGATGCCATTCGCGCAGCACCTTCAAGTGAATGCCTCATAACGATACAATCACTATAATTTTCAACGGTTCTTATTGTATCAGCAATACTTTCACCTTTTTTAATAGAAGAAACATCTCCAGAATGAAATCCAATTACACTTCCACCTAATCTATACATAGCAGATTCAAAACTAAGACGAGTACGAGTAGATGGTTCAAAAAATAATGTAGCTAATATTTTTCCATTAAGAAGACTTGAATTCTTGATTTTAATCATTTCTTTGCCTTTCTTTAATATATAATCAATATCTTTTCTGTTAAATTGTTTAGCACTAATAATCCCTTCGCTAAATTTCTCTTTAAACATTTATATTCTCAACAAATATGTTTTTATTAACATTATGTAAATAAGATTTAAATTATTTTTTATTATCAATGATGGTTTTCAATAAGAACTAAACAGAACTAATAAAATTTAAAATTTATAAATAATTATTTTAGGTAATTAGATAAAAGTGGTCTTAAAATTTGAAATATCCTCGAACAATACGAAGATACTGTCCGACGTGCCGTTCACATCAAATGCATAGTGTATCTCTCTATAAGAAGGGAAAAGAGCGTATGCTGAACCAAGGACGCAGGAGGGTGGAAAGGAAGAAGAAAGGCTATGGAAGCTTTCCGAAAGAGATTTTTCACCGCAACGCTAAAATAAACAAGAGATCAACTCCATTATTTGAATGTTCTGAATGTGGAAAAAAGCATTATGCAAAATCATATCGAGTAAAACGACTCGAATTACAAGAAGCATAAAAAAAGTGAGAAAATATGGTACATAAAAGAAAAGCAAAGGACCTTATTCCGCAACCAAAAAGTAGATTTTTACGTGTAAAATGTTTAAATTGCGGAAATCAGCAAATAATTTTTGGGTGTTCTGCTACTGATGTAGAATGCTTAGTTTGTGGAAAACTTTTACTCCAATCAACTGGAGGTAAAGCAAGAATTTTAACTAAAATTTTAGAAGTTCTATCATAAAAAATCCTTATCTAATTAACTTTA
>JAEOTV010000087.1 GCA_016839635.1 Promethearchaeota archaeon
ATTACGCAAATATTTAAATTATTAAATGCATGAGAAATTCATTGAATTAATCATATCTTATAAATTTACAAAAGGGTACAAGAATGGAATTAAATAAATTGATAAGAGAAAATTTAAGGAAATATTCTGCTTATGAACCTGTTGAACAACCTACAGAAGATGGCTGGGTTAAATTAAATACAAATGAAAATCCTTTCCCTCCAATCCCTGAAGTTTTAAATGACTTAAAGAGCGCATTAAATGAAAAATTGCGACTGTATCCTGATCCAACTTCTTTTGAGTTGCGTAAAGAGATCTTAAATGTGCTATTACGAGATAAGGATACACTGACTAATCGCAATTCAGTATTTATAGGAAATGGTTCAGATGAGATATTAGATGTCATTTTTAAGGTGTTTATTGACCCGGGAGATGAAATAGTGATATATTATCCATCATATGGACTATATAAAGTACTTGCAACACTTTATAACGCTAAAATTAATGAAATCCAGCTTAATGAGGATTTTTCAATTCCTGAGAATGCGTTTTCAGCAAAAGGAAAACTAATGTTTATTAATTCACCAAATGATCCAAATGGAAAATCAATTGGAAATGCCACAATTTTAAAGCTTTGTGGAAGTTTTCCAGGGATTGTTATTGTTGATGAGTCATATGCAGATTTCTCTTCTCAAACATGTTTATCGTTATTAAAAAAAGCAAAAAATTTAATTGTGTATCGTTCTTTTTCAAAAGGTTTTTCCCTTGCTTCATTAAGAATGGGTTATGCTTTAGCAGATGCTGAAATTATTAAGGAGATGAATAGAGTGAAATTACCATTTAATACTAATTATCTTGGATATATAGCAGCTTTATCATCAATCAAACATCACAAAAAGATATTTCAGCATAATGAGAAAATTTTAAAAGAGCGGAAGAGACTTTCTGAAGAATTAAATAAATATGAAGGAATTAATGTGCTACCTTCAGATGCTAATTTTATATTCATAAAATTTGAAGATAAATCTAAAACATTAAAGTTTGTTTGGGATCTAAAGGAATTGAAGATCGCTATTCGTCACTTTAGCAAACCAGGGTTATATAATTATATAAGAGTAACAATTGGAACAGAAGAGGATAATAATAAATTTCTAAATGCGTTCAAGATAATAGCAAATAAATACTTATAATCTCATTAATTTAATATTAATCGATTTATTAGGCGAGTTGATAAAAATTTCTAACACATTTTTTCCTCCAAATAGAAAGCAAAGTGAGGTTAAATGTCCGCATTGTGGATATATAATATCAAAACCCTATCCGAAGGACTCAATTTGCATAAGATGTAAGAAATTTATACCAACTTTATTTGATTTAACTAAAGAGAATAACGAAAAACAACAACCTAAAGAATTTAAAACAAAAAATACTACTTTATCTTCAAAATTAGGTACAAAAGTAAGAGTAAAGGAACAACCTTTAACTATTAACTTAAAAAGTGATAAAATCAGATTGAAGAAAGGAGAATACGTAAAATTAATGGGAATTACAACAACTGAACGAACACAGATCTATTGTAGTAATAATAATTATAGTTATTTATTAGAATTAACAAATAACCTTGATTTTATAGCTACTGGTATTTTAGAAGGAGAGCTTGACAAAATGCTTCTTATTTCTGAAGAAAAAGAAAAAGAAGAAAAATGTCAATTCTATGAGAAAAATGATGTTATTTATCTTGTATATGGAAGATTTCCTGATAAGAAAGGCAAATGGATTCTTGAACAAATGTCAAATCATTTCTCCGAATTAGTAGGTGACAACAATCCAGATGAATTAGAAAAATTTGAGAGATATCAAATTGAAATGGAATTTAAAAGACGAACTAAATTTATATTAGAGCAATATGTTAGATTACAAGAGATATTCACAGACCAAGAAATTCCATACGTAGAAGATACGATTAGAATTGATTATTTAGGATTATCTTCAATGTCAATTGGAGTGATTTCTATTTTAATTGGGGAAGAAAAGCTGAAGTTTGATTCTTTAAGTGAATTCGAAAATCCAGATGAAGAAAAAGAAATGAAGGAATCCATGCTTACAGCAAAAATCGAAGCTATAGCTGCCAATACTCAAGGGAACACCGGTGCCACACCTCGATGGATTGCTGTTAAATTAGGCTTTCAAAAATATCGATTTTTAACATTTAAGAAATATCAAAACGATTACTTCCTTTCGATGCTCTCAGAGGGAAATTTAGAAAAAATTGAAAAAGTTGAAAAATTATTAGATCCTTTAATTACTGAAATAACATCTACAGTTTTTTCAGGAAATTTAAAACCATTTAACGAATTAAAAATCGAATTAATGCAACGATTTAGTAAAAAAAGAAAATTTCCTCCATTTGATTTTAATTAAAATTGTTATTTTGGATAATTGGAGGGTGCACTAAACATAAAAGTATATAATATGCTAAAGTTCAAAAAAGGTATTTTTTCTGTAATATCTTTATTATTGATAAATATATCAGGAAGATAAAAGGATAATTCATGATTGAGATAATTAATGAGGATGAAGATAATTTTGAAATTTCCAATGGGATAATAGGCTTAAAATTTTATAAAAATGGAGAAAATAAAGGGAAATTTGAAATTAGATTCGATTACAACAGTTTTTCAAAATTTTTTATTAAAGATTGCTATTCTGTTATAAATTTATTTTCTCTTAATAAAGAAAATTTAATAGAAATTCCCTCATTTAAATATATCTTTAAACACCGAACTGAAAAAATTAATGATCTTATAGGAAATGGAGTAAAAATTATTTTTGAGTCAATTAATGATAATAATCTATGTATATCTTTTAACATTCAATTTATATTATATGAGAAAAAGGATTTCATCTTGGTTAAACTAAAAAATATAAAAGATGATAGCCAAAATCAATTATCTGTACATAGTATATCTCCTTTAACTATAAAAAACAGTGCTTTGTGGTTATCTGGGACCGATAGTCCTACTAGATTAGATAAAATCTCTTGGTTTAAACATGGTTGGCAAAGTTGGAGCCCGTGTAAATTATTAATGGGTAATGAAATAGATGATGAAGGTCCTAAAATGGATATTTATAAACGTACATTTGATAATCAAGATTATAAAATCAAGGGAAGGTTTTACAGTGAATATTGTACTGTAATAACAGATATGATTGCAAAGAATTCACTAATTTTAGGATTTATTACTTTAAATAGCCAATTCACTAGAATACTTATGGATTACGAGAATGAAAATTCAATTAAGTTATTAACTGCTTTTGGCTGTATGGATGGGATTTACTTTCAAAATTCTGATATTGATTTTTCTGAGGAATTATTTATTTGTTTTAAAACTGCAAATTTGGGATACTATGGTTTAATTGATTATGCGAAAACAGTTGAAATTAGTAATTATATTAAGATAAACGATACAATTCCAATTGGTTGGTGTAGCTGGTATTATTACTTTACAAATATTACACAAGAGGATATGATTAAAAATTTAGAGTTTTTTAAAGAAAATAGAGATTTCCCTATTGATTTTGTGCAATTAGATGATGGTTATTTTACTTATATAGGTGATTTCAATAAGATTAATTCAAAGTTTTCAAAAGGCTTAAAATCATTGTTTAGCAAAATATATAATTATGGATTTAAAAGTGGAA
Source organism: Promethearchaeota archaeon (assembly GCA_016839635.1). Next base: position 3,682 of record JAEOTV010000087.1, read on the forward strand.
TCTGGACAGCACCATTTTTTGCAGAGAGAAAAGCCAATTTATTTAAACAACATCGTGATTGGTTTTTAAATGATAAAATTTCAAAAAAATTACTTAAGGTTCATTTTGGTTTAAGTTGGAATGCTTATTTATATGGATTAGATTTATCAAATACTCAAGTTTTAGATTATTTGTATGAATTTTATAGAAATTTATTATATCTTAATGAAATCAATCAAAAAGATAATCAATTTAAGATGGATTTCTTTAAAATAGATTTCTTACATGCTGCAGTTCCTATTGAAGGTGAATTTCTTAGCCAAAATCTAACAAGGGCACAAATATTATACAATGGAGTTAGAACTATAAGAAGAGCGATAACAGATCAAAGTTTTTTGTTAGGGTGTGGAGCACCTTTAGGTCCATGTGTTGGTTTAGTTGATGCCATGCGTATTGGAGAAGATACCGACCCCAGATGGGAAGAAACAAATAATCAACTCATAGAATCAGGTATTCATACTCCTTCATTAAAAGTTTCGTTAATAAATATAATTTATCGGTCTTTTATGCACAGACATTTCTGGATAAACGATCCTGATTGTTTAATGATAAGAAGAAGCAATACAGAACTAAATCTTGATGAAATTAAATTACAATTAACTATTATGGGGTTATCAGGAGGTCAAATTTTAATATCTGATGATATGACAGAGTTATCTAAGGATGAAATTATTGACGCAAAACTTCTAATTCCTCCTTATAATTCAAAAGAATATGATCCAATAGTAGTCGATGCTTTTATTTCAGAGCTTCCTTCGATTTATATGGTAGGAACTAATGAAATTATAGGTAAGAGATTTTTAGTAGCTGTTTTAAATTGGGAGGATAAATCGGTTTCAAAAAAGTTAAGGTTATCAGAAATAATTCCAGCAATCTCTGATATGGATAAAAAGTTCTATATCTATGATTTTTGGAATGATTATTATCTTGGTGAATTTATGGATAATAATGTTATTGATTTGAGAGAAATTAAACCACATTCATGTATTTATTTAAATATTATTCTCGTGAATAAAAAATCAGAAGAATTACCAGTATTTTTTTCATCAAATTTACATATAACTCAAGGTTGCTGTGAAATAAAAAAATTTGAGTATAATAATGAATTGAGTCAATTGACTATTAATTTAGAATTGAAAGGAGCCAGAAATGGCTTTTTGCTTTTAAAACTTCCAGAGAATAGAAAAATAATTAAATCTAACTTCACGTATATCAATGTTGATTTAAAAGAAAACTTTTGGAAAGTTTTTGTTCAATTTAAGGATTTTCTCGTAGTAATCATTGATTTGGATTAATTTTAAAAAAAAGTTAAAAAAAATTAAGTATTATGCTGACGATATCTTCTCTTCAGCAATTTTTATAATTTCAAAGTAATAATCAATATAATATTTATTAACAATTGCTCGATATCTTGAAATAAATTCTGTAATTTCTCGCATTAATGATATAATTACTCTCGGTTGTGTCATAGTTTCAAGTTTATTTCTAAATTCTATAAGCTTTCCTCTTACACCACGTATAATCTGGCCTTCAACATCAATTGGGAAAATTTTATTCACAATAACTTCTGCTCCTTTGAATATAGAAGTTTCTCCCGCAAATTTTTTTATATTAATCCCAAATTGCTCTTCAAAGGTTTCAGTGAATTTGGCAATTCGTTTATGGATTATAGGTAAATCCTTTTCTGCCATTAAAGCTGTTGTTGTATACATTCCATGATACAATATAACTTTTTTATCCTCTTGGTCTATTGTTCTGAGGGATTTTTTACTTCCAGTTGCTTCTCTTACAAAATTTGTTAGGGCGGAGATCATAGCAGAGATTAAAGCTGGATCTTGAATTTCAATCCCAAAGGAATATTCATACAAACTTAAACCGTCTTTTGTCAAGACAAATAAATTTTTTAATGACTTTTCCCAATTTCTTTGTCTAATATATTTTCTTGATACTAATGCAGAGGGTATTGAAACTAGAACAATTCCAATGCTTAATAACACCCAAAATAGTATATTTACTGGAGCTTCTACTAGAACTAATGCTGTATAAAAAGCTACTTCTTTACCATTTGTCCAAAAAACAGTAGCTTCATAAAGCCCTGATCCAAAACTAGAATCAATATCTATATCAGAACTAATCAATGTTCCATTAATTGATGTTAGTCCAGTTTGGTTATAAATTACTTGATCTGATGCAGATGTGAGTATTAATTGGCCAATACCTCCTGAGATTGGGTCGTTAAAAAGATTAGCTATTTCTGCTTCTAATTTAATCGTCTGTCCTAATTGAACAGAAGGTTTAATAATATAATCGCCTTCTGACTCAATCTTACTTATTATTGAATGACAATAATTTGGTGAATGAAAAACACCCGTATAATTACCTGCTTCTAAGGAAGGCCCAAAGAAAATAGTAATTCCATAATATGATTTATTATATAGTGATATTGGTCCAAAATAAATATCACTCAATTCAATATCATGTGGATCATAGAATTTTATGAAACTCCAATCACTTTCAAACAGAAACAAGGGCGGTGGCCATCCAAACGGTATATCTTCATAAGGATATGTTATAGTCCATTCATTTCTGTTTTCGTTGGAATTATAAGTACCACTAGCATTTATTAAGAATATATAATAAATTTCTATCTCCACTTCGAGAGTAGGAATAGTCTGGTTTGCGACAACAGTAAAGTTAATATTTTGAGTTAGAGGAGCATCAAAAGTATAAGATAGAAAGGCTTCATATCCACCAGATCCCCAAGGGGACAACTGATAAATAGGCTTTATCGTTATATCATTGATTATAAACTTGAGATCAATATCAGCAGGATGGATAACTTTGGTATAAGAAAAATTACATAACATATCAACAGTATTATCATTCGGAATTTGTATCCAATTAATCCCATCAAACCGTCTTGTAATTCCCTTGTTAAAGCTAGAATTTGAATAATTTTCTGCTTTCCAGTAATTAAATGTCTCATTATAACCCCTTGGTGAGACCCATACTTTTAAAACAATGTTATATTTTTCACCTGGTTCTAAAACATTTGAACTTGGAAAAACTGATATCCATTCATCTATAAAAATGCGATTCTCATATTTCCAAGCCCAATCGATTTCCTCTCGAAGAAATTCATCAAATATAAAAATATCATAATAACATGGTCTTAATAGAAAAAAGTTCACATAAATCATAATTTCATCAATACGCATTAATTCCGGGGCAACAAATTCTTGAGCAAAGCTATAAGATGGTGTTAGACTTATTTGATTTGAAGTATTTTCCGCAATTTTATAATAACCTTTACTTGAAGTATTTATCAGATTCATAGCTCTTATATCTAAACTTCTAACCTTATATTCCTTATCATAATATGTTCTATTATAGGAAATTATATTAGTACTGGAACTTGCATTAACCCAAGTCGAGGAATTCCAATTTTGTTCGAAATACATAATTGAAAGATCCCCGTCATAATCTCCAGCATAAGAGTCGTTTCCACCATTTGCGGGAGAAATTCTATTTGATGAAACGCTTTGAACAGTTAAAACCGTAAACACTAACATAAATAGTATAGATATTGTAAATGACCTTAAAATCATAATTTTTGATCTTCTTAACATTTTAATATCCCTTAGAAAATATTATGAAAATAATAAAGTTCCTAATATTTATACATAATATATTTGGATTCATTTTAATTAATTTATCTTATGAAAAATAATGGATTTAACTCCTGATGACATATATAAGGATCTTACAAATAGTAGAATAAATAAAACTACCGCTCATAATTTACTAATTTCATTAATTGATAATAGTGAAAATGAGAATCTAAGATTAGAGGCTATTATAATTTTAGAAAAGATAGGAGTAATTAATAATAACTTGTTCAAAATTTTAGAAAATCTGCTAATTTCTGATTCAAATAGTAAAATTAGAAATGCTGCTGCTAAATTTTTAAACCATAAATTTATTGAAAAAGCAATTAATCCCATGAATTGGGCTATGAAAAATGAAACAGATTATGAATGTTTGATTACAGTAATCGAATCATTAGAAAAAATTAATTCTAATGAATCTAAGTTGATTCTAGTTAATGAAATCAAGAAAATAATAAAAACTAAATATCTTAATAAAGAAAAAAGAATTGAAAATAAGAAGTATAAAAAAGCATTTAAGAGACTCATTAAATCGAAGAAAATAATACCTTTTAGCCACAGAGAATTAACAGAAAGTTTAATTAATTATTTCACAATAATTAATTTAATAAACAAATATCCTAATGTATACTATGAATTAAATCCACAAAATGGATTAATCGAAGAATTAGACTTATCAGATTATTTGGAATATGAAGTTAAGGGCACTCCATTTGGATGGAAAAACAATATTCAATCTATTTCAGATATAAAAGGCTTAAAATATTTAAAATCCTTAAAAAAAATTGATCTCTCAAATAATAGCATTGAAAATGTAAAAGAATTAATCCAATTAAAAGAATTAACACATTTAATTCTAACTAATAATAGAATCAGTAATAAAAAAAACTTAAATTATATTTTAAGGTTACCAAATCTTCAATATTTAGATCTTAGAGGCAATGAACTTGGAAAAGGTATTAATCCAAATGAAATTGATAAGAAAATAAAGGTTCTTCTAAAAGATCCATTCCTATATTAAAATAAAATAAAAGTAGAAAATTTATTTATTCAATCAGTTGAGTTTTTCCAGTACCCCATATACCTAAAGCCACTCCTAATTCTTTTTTCTCTTTAGCAACATCTCTTACATTCTTCCCTTCCATTACAGCATCTATCGCTTGTCTAAATGCTCTAGCTCCTGCTATTGGTCCGTCAGGATGACTATGAATGCCTCCTCCACTACCAATCAGAATATCTTTACCCGCTTCTTTGATACATTTTTCTACCATCCCTTGCGTAATTCCTCCAGATGGCATCGGTAATGTTGGTTTAATATGCTGTAGTGGATAACGAAGTGCTTTAAGGTTCTGTTCATATCTTTCTTCCAGAATTTCTGCTTTTCCATAAGGTGCAGGGATAACTACTGTGTCTGCTCCACAAATCCTAGGTAATTTCGCAAAAGTTAACATACTTGTCATACCTGTCCATTCTCCTCCAAAATATGTACCCCCAAAATCCATATGGCCTAGAATTGGAACTTTTATTGAAGGATCCTCTGCTATTTGTCTTAAGGCTTCATAACCGGTAGCTAAATAATTTATCATCAAAGCATTAGCTCCCATTTCTATCATTTTATCTGCATATTCAAACATTTCTGGGAATTTGGTTGTAATATTGATTGTATAAAGAGTTTTCTCTCCTTTTTCTGAATCTGCTTTATCTACAGCCTCCATAACTTTAACAATCCTATCTTCAAGGGTATTAAATGAAGGATTAGAAATAAGCTCATCATCTTTTACTACATCACAACCCCCTACTGCTGCTTTATAAACTAGATCAGCAGCAACTTCTGCTGTATGACCAGTACAAGGTTTTACCATGTTATTTAAAAGAGGACGTTCTGGAATATTCATCAGTTTTCGAATACCATCAATACCAAACTTTGGTCCTTTAAAATCTTCCAACCATGATTTAGGAAATGCTAAATCAACTAGTTTTAATCCATGAGTAATACTGATATTTCCTATAACTGTAGTAAAAAGCATTGGAATTCCCATACCCTTAATATTAACTACTGGAAACCCAATTTGTACGAAATATATTCTTTCTTTTACATCTTTTGGAATAATATATTCATACATTGGGAGTTCATAAACCCCTAGCACTCTTGCGACATGATATTTTCTAACTTCTGCAGTTTCAGCAGGAACTCTAACCCAAGTTCCAGTCGATTGTTCAATTGCTGCAAATCGAGATAAATAATTAACATTTTGTCCTTTAGGTCGTTTAATAATATATGAAGCTATGATATATTTTTCCAAATCGATTCCATCTAACCCAGCCGCTTCTGGAACTTCAAAATACTGTTCACAGGAAGGAAAAGTGTCTTCTTCCATCTTAATCACTTTTAGTTTTAAATTGGTTATAATTTTATTATGGAGAATTATCTTTGAGAATTCAAAAATTTTATGTAAATAATATTAAAAAGAAAAAAAAAAGAAAAAAAAGTTTAACTTTTAGCTTTTACTTCAGCTTTAGCGGCTGCTTTAATGTCTGAGTAAGAATTTTCTAACACAGTAAGATATTCAACTAAGACTTGACTTGCTTTAGATTTCTGGTCATATACATTCTTAATAATGTTGAGAAGATATTTTGGAAATATTAAATTCATATAGAAATCTGAAAGTAGTGCATAGTATTCATTACTTCTTTCATCTTGGAACACTTGAATCATTTGAGTATTCCATAACATCTTCAGTACATCATCAAGATCGTCAACACCTTTCTTTCTCAGCTTCTCAAGATCATTTTTAGTAACTATTGCTGTTCTTAATAACCGTAATGTTTCATAAACTTGAGGGTTAATAAGAATATCTATGATTCTAAGATTATCTCCTTCAGTTGGTCGATAATTTTGAAAGAATTTTTTGACTTCTATTTTATAATCTTCTACAAGTTGAGCTGGTAAACCGCGACTAACTGGATCATCTAACATTTTAATCGGAGGTACTCTTAAAGCAACAACATCTTGTATTAAAAATATAAGCTCTGAAGGCATACCTTTAACTGATGTCTCCTTGACAATTTCACGCTTTACGAGTTCAATCAACACTCCTTCTAAATCTACAAAGCCTTGCTTGTATTGGTCCTTTAACCACACCATCAATTCTGATTTAGAAACCACTCCTTCATCTCTCAAACGATTAAGGATCATCCTTTTAATTTCATCTTGATATGTGATAGCAAGGCGTTGCTCATTATTTAATGTAGGATAAACAGAAAGTCTTCTGAAAAGAGTAGGGATCATCGATGTATAAGCATCATCCGCCATATTTTGTAAGATAATCCGGGAAATATCTATTAATCCCCCTTCATATGAATCCGGATCGTCATCAAGACTTAGAAGTAACAGAATATAAAATCCCTTATCAGGTCCTGTATAATATGAGGCAATGTTTAAGGAACCAATCATTAAACTTATCATTCCAGATTCTCCACTATACTCATGAGTGCTATACACTTGCATGAGTGTTTTATCAGTGACATTGATTTCTTCAGGGTATTTTGCTAGAATTTCAGTTCCTATTCTTTCATCCCATTTCATTACTACTAATCCTACTGGCATTAGTCAACACCTCCTTTGAATTCTTCCTTTACTTCAGGTAATTTCTTGGACTTTTTACCTTTTACACCCATTATATCATCTAATGATAACCCAATTGCTTCCCATTTCTCTCCTAGTTTCTTCACAAGATATTCATCTTTTGTTGGGTATAGAAGCGATTCTGAAATTGATTTCTTTCCTTTTATGTTTTTCTTCATTTCTCTCGCTTTTTTAACAAATGTCGGAATTCTTGCTCTTTGGATAGTGCGATAAGCAACTAAACTACCTGCTACAGCTACAACTGAACCTACAATCATCAAGAAATAGAACATAGGAAATCCAAAGATTTCTTGCATATTAACTACTACTGTAATACTAGTTGATGAAGTTGAGAAGTATTGTTTCTCAATAGTAAGTGTGGCTGTAAATGTTTGAGGCATAAAAAAGGCATCAGCTATCACGGTTGGTTCAATTGTATAGACACCATTACCAGTATAATTAAAAGGAATATCTCTGCCTTGTATAGTTAAATATACATTCGCACCTCTTACTGGTGCATTAGGATGTGTCTCATTATTTGGATCAGTTAGAGTTACAGCAAAATTTAAAACTGCTCCAGAAGCAATTGATATTTTAGAACCTACAAATGGAGGTTCAGGTAAACTAACATCAGCCACTCTTTTCATAATGGTTAAAGATATAATAGCAATACTATGATCCCAGTTCATTTTGTCTAAAGTGACAATTACCGAATATTCTCCATCTTCCATTGTTTCAGTATCAAGATCTAAGATAAATTCGTCTATTCCTTCTACAAGAGATCCTGTTTCCGTTGTACCCGGAATTGGATCCCCATTTTCATCAATCTTTTGTAAAAGATAACTCATCTCATCTAAGTTTGAAATAGGTGTACCTTTCATCTCATCTAAATAATCAAAAGTAAAATTCTGTTCTTTAAATATAAAGATGTTCTGAGAGACATATAAAATACCATCTTCCCCGTTAATAGTCGTTGGTCTTGATA